>DATNQN010000078.1 GCA_036703985.1 Leptolyngbyaceae cyanobacterium | reverse complement strand
GGGCAGGGGGCAGGGGGCAGGGGGAAAGATAAATGACACGGTTAACTCACATCTTGCACCATTCTCAACAAGACCTGAAAAACCGGGTTTCTTTACGAAAAATCTAGGCTTTCAGGTTTAGCTATTTGCAAGAAACCCGGTTTTTAGCTCAGGTGCAAGATGTGAGTTAAAGTGAATTGGTATAAGTAAAAGCAATTCAAAAAATAAAAAACACGCCCAGTTGCTTTATTGCATCACTAGCCGTGTTTTTCTTAACGAAATGCTGATTATTACTTCTTCATTAATTGTTTGAGAGCAGTCATAATTTGAGCATTTTGTTTCTTCAAAGCATCTATTTCCGCTTGCATCTTAGCCATTTGTTCTTTGAGAGCTTGAATGTCTGCTCCTCCTACTCCGACTGTGGCGGCGGCTGGCGCTGTAGCTGGGGCGGCGGCTGGCGCTTTTGCTCCAGCTGCTCGTGGTTTCTTCGATTTATCCAATGCAGACTTGAGGGCACCCATTAGTTGCTTTTGGTCGAAGGGCTTAACCAGAAATTCAATATACTCGAAAGAAGGTTCGGGTATTTTTCCGGTGACTTCTTCTTTGCGCCCTGACATCACTACCAAAGGTATTTTTTGCAGATCTGGATGTTGTTCAATTTCTTGATAAACATCCCAGCCACTCTTTTTAGGCAGGATAAAATCTAACATAATCCAATTAGGCCGTTCCTTGCGGATTAAGTTAAGACCTTCTACACCGTCTTTGGCTTCGACGATCTCAAATTTACCCGCAGGTAACATATCTTTTACGGTTTTCCGGATCACTCCGCTGTCGTCAATAACGAGGATTTTGTTAGGCACGACCGATTCCTCTAGCAGGGACTATATAAAGTTGAAATGGGATACCAATTCCAGCACCATCTGTATGCTACATCTAGTATGGTTTGGGAGGTTGATGTCCCTTTTAGCTTACCCGGAAGTGTTAACTCTTGGTCACCAACTACCGAACTTAGCATACTATTTCGATCCAACAGGGAACGATAAGAACTGGCCTCTTACCATAATGCCAGTTTAGCCAAAGCTCTACAATTTTAGGCAGGGGTTTTTGTATAACGTAAGTAGCTAGTTATATCGTTAAGGCTGGTAATGAGTAGTAGGTAGTAGTTAATAGGCTTTCCTGCTGGTGTCTCACTACCTGTTAGTACCGATCGCTTAGATTGTAAGTATAAACGCTCATCCTATATGCTGTCCGAAGCTAATTCCACTCAAGCAAACTCTCAAGCCGTGTCTGAAATGCGATCGCAAATTGAAGCAATGCCTCCTTGGTTGCGAAGCAAAGGTATCGGCAAAGCTAGCGAAATATCAACAGTGCAGCGAATTATCAAGCAGCGCCAGATTCATACCATTTGTGAAGAGGGGCGCTGTCCCAATCGGGGTGAGTGCTATTCCCAAAAAACGGCCACTTTTTTGTTGATGGGGCCAACTTGCACGAGGGCTTGTGCTTTTTGTCAAGTGGATAAAGGACATTCGCCGATGCCTCTCGATCCCGAAGAACCGCAAAAGGTAGCCGAGTCGGTAAAGTTGTTGGGATTGCGTTACGTGGTGCTGACATCGGTGGCGAGAGATGATTTGGCTGATGGGGGTGCTGGATGGTTTGCGGCGACAATGGAGGCGATTCGCCAACTAAATCCGGAAACTCAAATTGAGGTGCTGACGCCGGATTTTTGGGGAGGACAAGGGGATGGAGAGTTATCACCCGAAGAAAAGCAACAGCAACGAATTGCCACGGTGGTAAAGGCAAGTCCGGCTTGTTATAACCACAATATTGAAACGGTACGACGGTTGCAAAGCCCGGTGCGGCGGGGGGCGAAGTACGATCGCACTCTCGACGTGCTTCGGATCGTCAAAGAACTCGATCCCTCGATTCCTACTAAGTCGGGGTTAATGTTGGGACACGGGGAAACGGAAGCGGAAGTTATCGAGACGATCGCGGATTTAAAAGCAGTCGGTTGCGATCGCATTACTTTGGGTCAATATATGCGCCCTTCCCTGGAACATCTACCAGTACAGAAATATTGGACACCTGAAGAATTCGATCGCCTGGGTGCCATTGCTAAGGAAATGGGCTTTTCACACGTCCGTTCCGGCCCACTGGTTCGCAGTTCCTACCACGCTGGGGAAAATTTTTAGAAGTCAGGAGCCAGAATTCAGGAGTCAGAATTCAGAGTTAACAGATTTTCTTTTACCCCTTTTCCCCGTGCGCCCCTGCTCCCTGCCTCTTTCCCCTTTCCTCTTCCCTAGCCCCTAGCCCCTAGCCCCTATTTATAAAGATTTGTAACTACTGGCAGACCTGAGAAAGTAACAAATCTTTCCATTAGGTTGTGCTAATGGGGATCGTTCTTTGGTATTTCTTAATCAAGTCACAAAATTAGGAGAATATCCTATGGCACAAGCTAAGAACAATCCCAAAGTACCCCAAGCTACTCGTCCTACTACCAAACCACCATATCCATTCCGTACAGCTTGGGCGCTGGTTCTGTTAGGGATCAACTTCTTGGTAGCTGCTTATTACTTCCATATCATTGAGTAGTTTTGAAGCAGAATTCAGATCCTCAGTGGGGGTCTGAAGACCAACCACTAATTAATTCTGAATTCTGGATTCTGGATTCTAAATTCTTTTTTTGGTAAATTGGTGCTGCTCAGAGCGTACCCTTGAATAACCCTTGGGGACGAACGAGCAGCACTAATACCATGATGAAAAGGGCTACCCCTAACTTGTATTCGCTACCCAGCCAAGGTACGCTCAATTCTTGGGCGACACCAATTACTAATGCACCTGCGATCGCGCCGTAAGGGTTACCAATTCCTCCCAAAATTACCGACGCAAACATCGGTAAAATCAAGAACCAACCCATATTCGGGCGCACGGCGGTGAGCAATCCATACATTCCGCCACCCAAAGCCGTTAGAGTTCCGGCAATTACCCAAGTCCAAATAACTACTCGCTCTACATTAATCCCCGTCACGCGAGCCAGATCTACGTTATCCGCTACCGCTCGCATCGCTTTGCCGATTTTGGTATTCTGCAACAATAAGTGCAATCCTACAATTGCCGCAATTGCTAAAAAGACAACTATTGGTTGGTAAAAAGGTACTTTGATGCCAAAAAGATCGATCGCGGAAGCAACGGGTAGATCGTAACGTTGGTTGCTACCGCCCCAGATGAAGATAATGCCGTTACGAATAAATAAGGCTAGTCCGATCGAAATAATCATCAATGTGGTGGAAGTGGTACGGCGATCGCGCATCGGTGACCACACTAGCTTTTCCGACAATAGCATTCCCAGCACCGTGCCTACTGCCCCGACAATCAGAGACAACCAAATATTCACTCCACTGATATTTGCCAGCCAAGTCAGATATGCTCCCAGCGTCATGAAGTCACCATGAGCAAAGTTGGCTAATCGCAAGATTCCATAAGTAAGGGTTAGCCCTATTGCTGCTAAGGCAATAATACTGCCTACTGCAACCCCATTTACCAATAATTGCGTGGTTTGTTGTAGATCCATCTTCTTTTTTGTAACTCTTTGCTTTTTGCGATCGCTTGACTAGATTTTCTCTAAATGACAAGTCAGTTTTTAATTAAACCAGCTTGTTTGCTTGCTTGTCATATCATGTTCGGTTAAATCGTTTTACATTGTTAACCTTATAAGTTCAGGTGCTGTATAAACAGTTTTTATCTACAGCCTTTATTACAACAATTTGTCATCCAATGAGACAGAATAAGGTTTGTCAACAAGTATACATACTCAAGTTACTAGATTTAATCCAAAATACAGTTTGTCAATACCATCACCAAGAGGTGAATTATGAACGATCGAGAATGGGCATTCTTACAACCTGTTTTAAATGATGAAGAAGTGAATAAACTTCGTAGCAAACTCAACAAAGTAATAACGGGTTGCGGCGACCAGAATGAAGTCATGCTTAAAAAGAAAGCTAACTGGGTAGCTGTACCTGTTGAAAGTGGCGACCACTTTTCGGATGATGATATAAAAAAACTTTTACAAGCTATTTTGGAGCATGGATATGAGGAAATGATAGCAATTGCCTTTGAAAAACTCAAAGCGTTTCCTCCTGCCTTTGTAGTTCCAGCAACAACTGAAGCAATAGAAGAATTTGATTTTAAATGCGCTCCCTTTTGGTTTACGATGTACGCTGGAGAACCTGACTGGGCTATCATCTGCACAAAGCTTAATTACTTTGTTCTTTTTGGAAAAGAAAGTTTTGTTAAAAAAGTTTTAGGGTGTGAACTTGATGAAGCATTTGGGGAATTTTATGATTTTTTATCAGATTATTGTGATTCAGATCCTCTAAAAAAAATATTGCTTTCTGTGTATCACAGGCTTTTATACGCTTATCCACGAGTAGAGCATGAGACTATTATCAAACTCTAAAATCGCTCCCAAAAAAATTAAGCGACGAGCGTGGGAAGAAAAGTATATTGACAGCAGTTGTCAGGAGAGTGTGGCACTACTCCAAACAGAGTTTATTCAATAAACTCCGTTTGGAGGGCAGGGCTAATTCATTGTAAACAGAGAAATTGATTTGCGAAGGAGAGATGATGCAAACAAAGGAAAAATCATTGAACTCTCTTTCCCCCCATCTCCCCATCCCCCCATCGGTTTAATTTTCTTTGATAACCATGAATTAGCCCTGGTTTGGAGGGGGGTACTTCATGCAACTGAGCTCATACCCCATACCCTACGCCCCATATCCCATTCCTTACTAAAAAAATATTAATTCTTTCCATTACTATTGACTCTCCAGTTGACTGGAGGGTTTAAAGTAATAGCATAAGTTCCTCAAAACCTCATATATGGTTTTGGGAGGTAAAAAATGTTAGCGAAAAAAGGTTTATTAATTGCCCTTGCTAGTGCTGGTATCGGTGCAGCAGCCACATTAGCTGCTGGCTATTTCACCTCTGCAAGCTGGGCAATTCCAGCAAAGGATGGTAGTTCTGCCAATTCTACCAACCAAATGGGTTGTCTGCGATCGAGCGGTGGAATGGGAATGGGAATGGGAATGGGGATGATGGCATCGATGCGTCCCCAGAACGAACCCGATTACCTCCAGAAAATGATACCTCATCACGAGGAAGCGATCGCCACCGCCAAATTGCTCAAAGCAGGCACCAATCGCCCGGAAATGAGAAAATTTGCCGATGATATCATCCGCGTTCAGAGTGCCGAAATTCAACAAATGCAAGCATGGCTGGATCGGTGGTATCCCAATCAGAAGAAACAGGCACATTATATGCCGATGATGCGAGATTTAACTAATTTAAAAGGAGATGAATTAGATCGAGCATTTTTAGAAGATATGCGAATGCACCACATGGGTGCAATCATGATGTCTCATCAATTGTTGATGCGTAATTTAGCTAAACACGATGAAGTAAATCAACTAGCAGAAAGCATTAGCGTTAGTCAACGTAATGAAATTCATCAAATGCAAAGTTGGTTACAAAGTTGGTTTGGTGCAACAGGAATGATGGGTAATCATCATGGGCATATGAGAGGAATGAATAATCCCAACCGATTACCTCTCTCATCTGTTCGTTAATACCATAATGTTTGTAGTAAGGACTTTAGTCCTGATTCCTTGGCTAAGAGAGGACTGAAGTCCTCACTACGAACGCAAAAATAGCAATCAAAAGATCGGAGAAAGGCATGAAATTACAACTGAATGTTCCCAGCATGGCTTGTTCTGCGTGTGGAGACACTATTACCAAAGCGATCAAGAAAATCGACCCCAACGCCGAAGTACAAACCGATCCGAAAAGCAAACTCGTCAGCGTAGAAACCATCCAACCAGAGACAGCCGTGAGAGATGCGATCGCATCCGCAGGTTATCCAGTTGCCTGATCGATAAAAACCTAAAAATTAACAATCAAAAAGGAGGTGAGGTATAACTTCTTTTCTAATTTTCTAGGTAAATTTTGTTGACGAATCGAATGATTTACAGACAGACAGCTATCGCACGATCGGCTTAGTTTCGATTGGCAGATCGTCAACTCAGTCAAATCACGCTAATCAGATCTTAACCGTTTCTGTGAATTCAGTATCTCAGACTTCACCAAAAAAGTCAAATCTTGTTGTTACCATTTCTTCCATTACTAACGGACAACAGAATAATCAAGTTCATGGATTAGCAGCCAATGATAGCAATATCGTATTTCAATCCCAAGATAGGGGTAAAACTTCGCAAAAGGTAGCTTAATTTATGCAAATCAAACCAAAAATCTGGAGTAGCATTATTGGGTTAGCATTAGTTTTAGGCATCAATCCCAATCTGACAGCAATGGAAATGCCAGTTAGCCAAACAAATCGGTTTCGTAAAGTCGAGCAACCGCTGCCATTAAAAGTCTTCGTCACTTTAGGTGGATTAGGTTTAATTAGCTTGGAATTATGGTGGTTTATTTTTAGTAAAAAAGCCACTAAATCAGCCGAAACACGAGAAGGAAATCAAGAAATTACCATCCAAGTTAACGGCGGTTACGAACCAAGTCAGGTTTTGGTACAAGCCGGACAACCAGTAAAGTTAAAATTCTTTCGTCAAGATTCTAGCAGTTGCTTAGAAAAGGTTTTGTTGCCGGATTTTCATATTGCTGCCAACCTACCACTCAATCAAGAAACAATTGTTGAATTCACTCCCCAAACACCCGGAGAATATCAATTTACTTGTGGCATGAATATGTTTCGGGGAATTGTTAAAGCGCAGTAGTTAAATAGCGATATTCCTCGTTTTAATTTGTCATTTTTTGAAGTAAAAACCCATGAAACGAGACTACCTTAAATTACAGGGAATGAGTTGCGCTGCTTGTGCATCCAACATCGAACAAGCAATCAAATCCGTGCCAGGAGTTGATAACTGTAGTGTTAACTTTGGCATGGAACAAGCAACAGTAGAATATCATCCCCAAAGAACGAATTTAGAGCAAATTCAGCAAGCGGTAGCTGATGCTGGTTATACGGCAAAACCGTTGCAAGAAATGGGAACGGGAGAAGATGATGCCGAACGATCGATCCGTTTCAAAGAACAGCAAAGTTTACAGCGCAAAGTGATATTTGGCGCAGTTATTAGCATCATACTGGTAGTTGGTTCTATTCCAGCCATGACTGGATTACATATTCCATTCATCCCAGGATGGTTGCATAACTCTTGGGTACAGTTGATATTAACAACGCCAGTAATGTTTTGGTGCGGGAAATCATTTTTTGTCGGGGCTTGGAAAGCGCTGAAACGTCAAGCTGCGGATATGAATACGCTAATTGCATTGGGAACTGGTGCAGCTTATTTATATTCGTTAATCGCTACAATTTTACCGGAATTGTTCGTACAGCCAGAAGAACCTGCTTTACAGCCTCATGTTTATTATGAAACGGCAGCAGTCGTAATTACGTTGATTTTGTTGGGGCGTTTGCTAGAAAATCGCGCTAGGGGACAAACTTCGGAAGCGATTCGTAAATTGATGGGATTGCAAGCAAAAACGGCGCGAGTAATTCGCAACAAACAAGAAATTGATATTCCGATTCAAGAAGTGGTAGTTGGCGATGTAATCGTAGTACGTCCCGGTGAAAAAATTCCGGTAGATGGAGAAGTAATTGAAGGGAGTTCGGCGGTAGATGAAGCGATGGTAACGGGTGAAAGTTTGCCAGTCACGAAGCAAGCTGGAGACGAAGTAATTGGTGCGACGATTAATAAGACTGGTAGTTTTAAATTCCGCGCTTCGAGAGTTGGGAAAGATACTGTTTTGGCGCAAATCGTTAATCTCGTGCAACAAGCGCAGGGTTCTAAAGCACCTATTCAAAGATTAGCAGATCGAGTAACTGGGTGGTTCGTACCTGTGGTAATCGCGATCGCGATCGCAACTTTCGTCATTTGGTTTGATATCATGGGTAATCTCACCCTCGCTTTAATCACTACTGTCGGAGTTTTGATTATCGCTTGTCCTTGCGCTTTAGGTTTAGCTACCCCTACATCGGTGATGGTGGGAACTGGCAAAGGTGCAGAAAACGGCATTTTAATTAAAGGTGCTGATAGTTTGGAACTCGCCCATAAAATCCAAACCATCGTATTAGATAAAACCGGAACTCTCACCGAAGGTAAACCAACAGTTACCGACTACATAACGGTTTTGGGAACATCCCACAGTAATGAAATTAAATTGTTACGATTAGCGGCGGCGGTAGAACGTTATTCGGAACATCCTTTGGGAGAAGCAATCGTTAATTATGCCAAAAATCAACAAGTGAGTTTTCCCCTCCCAGAAGTTGATAAATTTTCTGCCATTGCTGGTAGTGGTGTGCAAGGTTTAGTATCGGAAAAGTTGGTGCAAATCGGTACTCATCGTTGGATGGAACAACTAAATATCGATCTTGAAAATATTGATGTACCTTTACGAGATTATCAGAGACAATGGGAAGCTGATGGAAAAACTGTAGTTTGGATTGCTGTAGATGGGGAAGTACAGGGATTAGTGGGAATTGCCGATACTCTCAAAGCATCCTCAGCTAGTGCGGTGAAAGCATTGCAAAAGTTAGGGATAAATGTGATCATGCTAACTGGTGATAATCAAAAAACCGCAGAAGCGATCGCAAATCAAGTAGGCATTCAGCGAGTCTTTGCAGAAATCAAGCCAGACGGAAAAGCCGCTGTCATCAAATCTCTCCAAATGGAACATCGCAAATCAGTTGTGGCAATGGTGGGTGATGGAATTAACGATGCGCCGGCATTAGCCCAAGCGGATGTGGGAATTGCGATCGGTACTGGTACGGATGTGGCGATCGCAGCTAGCGACATCACCCTAATTTCAGGCGATTTGCAAAGTATCGTCACCGCAATTCAACTCAGTCGCGCCACCATGCAAAACATTCGCCAAAATCTTTTCTTTGCTTTCATTTATAACGTAGCTGGAATTCCGATCGCGGCTGGTATTTTGTTCCCGATTTTTGGTTGGTTACTCAATCCAATTATCGCAGGGGCGGCAATGGCTTTTAGTTCCGTTTCTGTGGTAACAAATGCTTTGCGGTTGCGGAATTTTCATCCGAAAATCAGTTCTTTTTAACCTTTCCAAATGAATGTGGTATCCAGAAACCCGGTTTCTTCAAGAAACCGGGTTTCTATAGACAAATAACTTTTGAAACTTGCCCCTTCAATTCTCTTCTCTCCAAGTTCGCAATTGCAAATAAACTAAACATAAAGCTACTACTAATAAAATAGTAGCCGCCGCCGCCGCATAACCAAAATCGAATTGGCTAAATGCTTGATAATAAATATAGTAAACCAGCAAGTTAGTAGAATTTAAAGGCCCACCACCAGTAATTACGTAAACTTGCTCGAAACTGCGTAAAGTAAAAATTGCCGTGGTAACCGCAGCAAATACTAAAGTAGGTCTTAAACCGGGTAAAGTAATATGCCAAAATTGTTGCCAAGAATTCGCCCCATCTAATTCTGCTGCTTCGTAACGTTGTTGGGGAATTGCTTGCAAACCTGCCAAAAATACCACCATATTAAAACCAATTTGTTTCCAAATACTTAACAAAATTAAAACAGGCATTGCCCAAATGGTACTAGATAACCAAGCAATTGAGGGAATGCCGATCGCATTCAGCAAGGCATTTACTGGGCCTTCAGTTTGAAATAACCAACGAAAGCCTAAACCTACTGCTACTAAGGAAGTGATAGAAGGAATAAAATAAGCAGTTCTCAATAATCCCCGCCATTGCAAGTTGCGATTTAATAATACGGCAAGTCCTAAGGGAATTATTAGACTAGGAATAACGGTAGCTAGTGTAAAATAAATAGTGTTACCCAGTACTTGCCAAAAGTCGGGAGTGTATAATAAGCGCCAGTAATTTCGCAAACCGACTAAGCGAGTATCGGCTTGGGTAAAGTTACCAGTAGTAAAACTCAGGTAAAACAGGTAAGCAATTGGCCAAATTACGAATAATCCTAGTAAAATAAGTGCTGGTGCTAAAAATATTCCGGCAGCGATCGCATCATTGTCTAACCAAGATTTATGATATATTTTTGGCTTTAACAAAGTTACCTCCCAGGTGTCATGACGGCTAATTCCCTCTCAGTTGATTCTACTCCCTGTCTGATTTCTCCTCCTGTCTCTCCTTCAGATTCAATGACAGGCGTTCCCGTAAAATTGGGCATCATGGCGTCTGGAAATGGTAGCAACTTTGAGGCAATTGCTCAAGCGATCGCAAATCAAGAACTGAATGCCAAAATCCAAGTAGTAATTTACAATAACCCTGACGCGAAAGTAGTAGAAAGAGCAAAACGCTGGGGAGTTCCTGCCATCCTTCTCAACCATCGAGAATATCAAAAAAGAGAATATTTAGATGCCAAAATCGTCGAAACTTTCCAACAATTTGATGTGGAATTGGTGATTATGGCAGGTTGGATGCGAATCATTACTCCAGTTTTAATAGATGCTTTTCCCAATCGATTAATAAACATTCATCCCAGCTTGTTACCGAGTTTCAAAGGGATTAGAGGAGTGGAACAAGCTTTAGAAGCGGGTGTAAAAATTACTGGCTGTACCGTTCATTTAGTCGTGCCAGAAGTAGATAGTGGCCCAATTTTGATGCAAGCCGCCGTGCCAATCTTACCAGATGACACCCCAGAAACATTGCACGATCGCATTCAAGTGCAGGAACATAAAATCTTACCAAAAGCGATCGCGATCGCTGCTGCCCAGTTTAATATTTAAGCAGAAATATCAATAAACACGGGCAAAACGCTCCGTTAATTGCTATAACTTAAACTTCACGGTTAAATAGAGATAAAATAACACTAGTAGAAGACGGCAGAAATAATTCATCAGTTAAGACAGGTAAAAAATATTCTTTCTGCCTTGAAGCCTTCTTAAACTAGCTACCCTAGTGGACATGAACAGGTATCTTTTCCGATTGTGGACTGTGTTGGGAAGTTGGTGGATTTGGCTGTTGATGCAAAGTCCCACAGCAGCACAAATCGTCCCAGATACCACATTGCCAACAAATTCGATCGTCATTCCACAAGGCAATACCAACCTCATCGAGGGAGGAACTACAGCAGGCGGTAATTTATTCCACAGCTTTCAGGAATTTTCCATCCCCACTGGTAGCAGTGCCTACTTTAATAATAGTTTAGGCATTCAAAATATTTTCAGCCGAGTAACCGGTAACTCCATCTCTCATATTGATGGATTGATTCGTGCCAATGGTAGTGCTAACCTATTTTTACTCAATCCCAACGGCATCATTTTTGGGCCAAATTCTCGCTTAAATATCGGCGGTTCCTTTCTCAGTTCGACAGCAGATAGTTTGCAATTTTCTGATGGTAGCTTTTTCAGCGCTACTCAACCAAATACTCCCTCTTTATTAAATATCAACGTACCGATCGGTTTGCAATGGAATCGCCCAAATAACGGCACGATCCAAGTTAATGGCAATCAACATTCTTTAACCTTAGAAAAAGATTTAATTAGTTTGCCAACTAGCAACAGTGAAAACTTAGGATTGCAATTGCAACCAGGAAAGACCTTCGCATTAGTTGGTGGAAACGTTATCTTTAAAGGCGGTATCGTCAGTGGCGAAAACGGTAGAATTGAAATCGGTAGCGTTCGACAAGGAACGGTACTTTTTCATCCCACGGCAAACGGATGGAGTTTAGATTATTCGCAAGTGAATAATTTGGGAAACATTGATTTTGTCAATCAATCATTAGCCTACGTCAGCGGCGATCGAGAAATCGGCATTCAATTAGTAGGCAGAAACTTAAGAATGACTGATGGTTCTCTCGCTTCGATCGAAAGTGTAGGCAATTTATCTCAAGGAGAAATTCGCATCAGAACATCAGAAAATGTAGAATTAGTTGGTACTGATAATAGCGGGAATATTTCCAGTGGTATCTTCAGTCAAATTAAGTCAAATGGAATCGGTGCAGATATTATTATTTCTACTCAGCGTTTGCTGATGAGTGATGGAGGAGGAATTTACACTAATTCCCGCAGCGATCGTCCCGAAACTAGAGGGGGAAATATCATTATAGAAGCGTCCGATTTTGTAGAAGCGATCGCAACTTCTCCCATCAATGCTTTTACCTTCAGCGGTATTTTGTCCAATGGCTACCACAAAGCAACACCAGGTAATATTACCATCTCAACCAACCACCTCAGAATAATTAATGGCGGGTTGGTAGTCTCAACTAATTCTGGAGAAGCAACTGATGGAGGCAATGTTATCATCAATGCTAAAGAAAGTGTAGAAGCGATCGGAGTAAATAGCCGTACTAATCGACCAATTCCCACCAGAAGCTTTTTAGGTAGCGTAACGATGGCAGGTGGTAATGGCGGCAACATGACAATTAACGCTTCCAGAGTCATTATCCAAGCGGGAGGTGCGATCAGAACTAGTACCGAAGGCAGTGGAAAAGCAGGGAATTTAATCGTCAATACTTCTGAGTTAGTTGAAGTAAGCGGGTTAGTACCCAATTACAATGTTATTACTGGTAACACGACTATTAATAGTAGGTTGAGTTCTGGCGCAGAAGCTAACAATCCTTATCAGATACTCCGAGGATTACCTTCACCCACAGGAGATGCAGGCATGATGACCATTATTACTCCTGAATTGATCGTTTCCAATGGTGCGTTAGTCAGTGTTGCCAGTCAAGGTTCGGGTAATGCTGGAAATATGCAGCTAATTGCCGATCGCATTTTAGTCGATCGCAATGGTACGATTGCTGGTTCTAGCGCCGCAGCCAATGGAGGTAACATAGATATGCAAGTTGCTACCTCCCTACAACTTCGCGATCGAAGCTTAATTTCTACTACTGCCAGCGGTAATGGAGGAAACCTGACGATTAATGCAGGTACTATAGTAGCTTTGGAAAATAGCGACATCAGCGCTAATTCTCAAACCTCTAGAGGAGGTACGATCGCTATTTTTACTAATGGAATTTTCGGTACTCAATTTCGGAATACCGCAACTTATGAAAGCGACATTACCGCCAGTGGAGGAACACCCGATCTAAGCGGTACCGTAGAAATTCAAACATTTCAAAATACAGTAAAAAATACTCCCGTAAATTTGTCTGATGGTATTGTGGTTTCCGATACTGTAGTTACTGACATATGTTCTACTCAGTCTCGTAATGGAAATCGATTTACTTTTGTTGGTTCTGGTGGATTACCCAGCATTCCCTACGATGCGCTGTTCGGTCGTTACAATTTAATTGGTGTTCAATCTTTAAACTCAGCAATAGAAGTGCGATCGCCTTCTCCAATTAAACCCGAATCTGACATATTAGAAGCTACTAGCTGGCGTCAAACTCCCGATGGTAAAGTTATCCTCACCGCCCATAATTCCCCCGTTACACCCTCTACTATGACTCCTTCAAATTGTCAGGTTTTACCTTCACAGGAAGGAGAAACAAAAAACGGGATAAGCGAGTAAAAATATTTAAATTCTCTATTTGTAGGGTGCGTTAGTAATAACGTAACGCACCATCTTACTAGCTATAAGCTGTCATACTAAATCCGGGTGAAAAACCCCCTTTATAAATTAACCGCTCCAGGCGCGGAGAACACGGAGGAAAGAGGGAGAAGATATCGGGGGTAACTAACCCGGATTTGGTATCACGCATTTAAATCGCTTATTCAGATCCCAGGGGAGTAGGGGAGAGAATTAGACCAATTTTCCTCGGTCTGCAAATAATTTAATTTAAATGCGTCGTAGCTTACTCAACAGGCGATGAGAAAACCTTCACCTTTCCCGCACATTCTTTCGCCCTTTCTCTAGCTTGTTCCACCGAATCGCCCATTGCCAAAGCAACACCCATCCGGCGATTTTTCCGAGTAGTTGGTTTACCAAAAAACCTTAACTTACTAGTAGGAACTCGCAATGCTTCTTCTATGCCAGTAAAATGAGGATTTTCTCCGGCTTCTTCTGCCAAAATCACCGCCGAAGCACTTGGCTTGATTAATTCGATCTCCCCAATCGGTAAACCCGTAATTGCCCGAACGTGCAACTCAAATTCCGACATATTTTGGCCGATCATCGTCACCATTCCGGTATCGTGAGGACGGGGGCTAACTTCGCTGAAATAAACAGTTTGCTTGCCATTCGGATCGCCAGCAATAAACAATTCCACGCCAAAAATACCCCAACCTCCCAACGCTTCGGTAATTTTTTGCGCGATTTCTTGACATTGATTGAGAGTATCTGAATTTAACGCACAAGGTTGCCAAGATTCTCGATAATCACCGCTAACTTGAATATGTCCGATGGGAGGGCAAAAAGATATACCGTCGATCGATCGTACTGTTAGCAAAGTGATTTCCGTATCAAACTCAATGAATCCTTCCACAATCACTCGCTGATGATGAGTACGTCCACCAGTTTGAGAATACTCCCAAGCAGGTGCAATGTCATCTTCATTGCGAATAGTACTTTGTCCTTTTCCAGAAGAACTCATCACTGGTTTTACCACGCAAGGAAAACCCAATTCTTTCACCGCATCGCGATATTCTGCTTCTGTATCGGCAAAGCGATAAGCAGAAGTTTTCAAACCTAATTCTTCTGCGGCTAACCGACGAATTCCTTCCCGATTCATGGTAAGATAAGTTGCCCTAGCAGTCGGAATGACTCGCCAACCTTCTTGTTCTAGTTCTATTAGAGTTTCAGTTGCGATCGCTTCAACTTCCGGCACGATAAAATCCGGTTTCTCCATTTCTACCAAGTAGCGCAACTTATCTCCATCCAACATATCAACGATCCGGGCGCGATGGGCAACTTGCATCGCAGGCGCATTACCGTAAGAATCAACCGCCACCACTTCCAAACCTAACCGCATCGCTTCAATGGTAACTTCTTTGCCCAGTTCTCCCGAACCTAGCAGTAATATACGTTTAACACCGGATTGCAGGGGCGTTCCCCAAAGTTGAGATTTCTTATCTAGTTCTGACATGAGAGGAGGAACTTTCAACAAGTTTTTTGATGATAGAACAAATATTGTATTGTTACAAAAACTGTAACCTACATAGAATATACAACTTAGTTAACTATTCAACATTCTTCATAATTAAGATGGAACATTTAAAGAATGGTGATTGCCCCAAGAGTATAAAGCTTTAGCCTCTTCACGGTTATAAAGCAAAACCTCTTCTAATTCTTCATAAGTCCATTTGCTATAATGAATTATTTTTTCTAAAATAAAATCTACTGAACGCCCTGCAAATACATCTTCTAAAATCTTTTCTAAACCTGTCTCAGCAAAAGAGGCTAATAAAATAATAGCTTTAGCATTGCGATTATTAAGCGCTTCATAAGTCACTAGTTTGACAAAATCACGCACGCTAATAGTTTTGGCCAAAGCAAATTCTATTTTGTCTCCATCCTCATTAATATTAATAGGTTTCAACCAAATCTGTTCGCCGGAAAAACCCATCCCCTGCAATGCTTTCAGCGCTTTAGATTCCCGTTTTGTTCGCTGAAAAAAGAACCGTTCTGAATACCCTAATGCAATTCCTGCGTTCTCGATACCAAGCCTTTTTTCACCACTGGGTAGCATATAAGCATCCAAGACAGATTCACCAAGAGGAATCTCGCAACAAACAGCTTTGATAACATCGGATTCTATAGGTTCTGCCATGATCGATCTTAAACTCCAATATTTTAATGCAGGCAAAAAGTTAACATAACAACATTTTTGATTACACTGTTGCTACGCTAAGCAGGTGCAGGTGGGAGATTAGAAAAATCTACTTTACACTGTTTACATCGTCGATTCAATCCTTTTTTGGGTAACCGTAAAAACAATACCTGGCTGAATGCAAAAGTGGATACTAAGGTTGCCTATACTGTTGAAATTACGTAGAAATCCGGTTTTTACAATTTTTTCTTTAACTTTTCTTTAAGTCGTACTGTTACAAAAATTGTAACCAAAGTTAATTTTAACCAAAAAATGTCATCTTATAACCAAATAGACGTAAATACTTTTAAAAATAACTCATGATGAAACTTTTTTATCTCTTACCCTTTACCTTACTCCTGTCTAGCACTAACACTGTAGTCACGCCACTGTTATCACCATCTTCCCAGGTTCTTGCCCAAAGAAGCAATTCTGCCACACCCGAAAACCAAAGCGATCGGCCCACTGGCGGTTTATTCGTGCAATCGAAAGACGGACGCCAGCAAGTCTTTCCCCTCAAACAGACGGAAGTGAAAGCGAAAGTTGCGGGAAATATATCACGAGTAGAAGTAACGCAGACATTTGAAAATCCTTTTTCCGACCCTTTGGAAGCGATTTACGTATTTCCATTACCGGATGAAGCGGCGGTAGATGATATGGAAATTAAAATAGGCGATCGCATTATCAAAGGTAACATTAAAAAACGAGAAGAAGCACAAGAAATTTACGAACGTGCTAGACGAGAAGGGCGTACCGCCGGATTATTAGAACAAGAACGAGATAACATCTTTACTCAATCTCTTGCTAATATCAAACCCGGAGAACAAATTGATGTCACGATTCGCTACACCGATAGCCTGAAATTTGAAGCAGGTAACTATGAATTTGTTTTCCCAATGGTAGTTGGGCCAAGATATATTCCCGGTAATCCAATTCCCCCATCGGGAGTCGATACAGATAGAGTTCCCGATGCTTCTCGGATTACCCCACCAGTTTTGCGTCCCGGTACTCGTTCCGGTCACGATATTAACGTTACCGTGGAAATAGATGCCGGAGTACCGATTTCCGATATTCGTTCCACTTCTCATCAAATTACTACCCAACGTCAGGGTAATATTTGGCAAGTTCAATTAGCAAAAGAAGATAACATTCCCAACAAAGATTTAATCCTCCGCTATCGAATTGCTGGCAATAACACCGAAGCCACAGTTTTAACTCAATCTGATGAAAAAGGTGGTCACTTTGCCGTTTATTTAATTCCCGCTTTGCGATATCGCAGCAACGAAATCGTACCTAAAGATGTCGTCTTCCTGATGGATACTTCTGGTTCTCAACAAGGCGATCCTTTAGTAAAATCCAAAGAATTAATGCGCCGTTTTATTAATGGATTAAATCCCAGAGATACTTTCACGATTATCGATTTTGCCAATACCACTCAACAATTATCTCCAACACCATTAGCGAATACGGCAGCAAATCGCGCTAAAGCAATGGCATATATCGATGCTTTAGATGCTAAAGGCGGAACGGAATTACTAAACGGTATTCGCGCTGTCCTGAATTTCCCATCCGCCCAACAAGGAAGACTGCGAAGTATCGTACTTCTAACCGATGGTTATATCGGCAATGAAAATGAAGTAATTGCCGAAGTACAGCGAAATTTAAACCCAGGAAATCGTCTGTATGGTTTTGGCGTTGGGAGTTCAGTAAATCGGTTTATAATTAATCGATTAGCAGAAGTGGGAAGAGGTACTGCCCAAGTAATTCGTCAAGATGAACAGACTCAAGAAGTTGCCGAAAAGTTTTTCCGTCAAATTAATAATCCCGTTCTCACAAATATCCAAGTTTCTTGGCAAGGTATGGGAGAATCACCGACGATTTATCCCTTAGCAGCACCAGATTTGTTTGCCAATCAACCATTAGTTTTGTTTGGCAAAAAGTCTGATAAAACTAATGGCAACTTGCAAATTATCGGTACTGCTGTTGGCGGTAAACGCTACGAAAAAACGCTGCCAGTGAATTTTGATAGTAGTGGAAATTCTGCGATCGCACAACTGTGGGGACGTGCCAGAATCAAGGATTTGATGAATCAAATGTTTGGCGGCGAAACAAAATCTGGCGTCGATGCGGTGACGGAAACCGCTTTAAATTATCGCTTATTATCCCAATACACGGCATTTGTCGCCGTCAGCGAAGAAGTGCGGGTTAATCCCGATGGTACTCGTCAGCGCGTACAAGTGCCAGTAGAATTGCCCCAAGGCGTTAGCTACGAAGGCGTTTTTGGTGAAGAAGACCGTGCTGTTGGTGCTGCTGGTAATATCCTACTTGCTGCACCTACCTCTAGCGCACCTCCTCGTAGAGTAGGCGGAGGTACTCGCAGTCCAGATTCGCAAAGCAACAGACCTTTATCACCACCAACTCCGGCGTCAATTCAGCCGTCTGGCGACATTACACTGCGTAATTCCCGTATTGAAGTAATTAGCGCTGATGGATTGGATGCAAATGCGATCGCATCCATCACCCAAAACCTGCAAAATGTTAATATCCCCAACAACACTAGCGGCGAAGTCGTCTTGGAACTATCCCTGCAAAATGGTCGAGTGAGGCGAGTTGTTTTGGATGATCAAGCTTCCACAGTGAAAGAGCAAAATGTAGTTGATGCAATTAGGCGATCGCTCTTAACCTGGCAAGCACCTCCATCTATTAATAATACCATTCGCCTGCGTTTGCGAATTCGCAATTAAATGATTTACGGCTATGAGAAACCCGGTTTTTCCAAAAAACCGGGTTTCTGCCTCAAAGTTTAACGTACCTCTAACCAAGCTAACAAATCATCCAAACTGCCAAAATCCAATAACGCCTCACTTAAATCTTCCAGCACAGAAAGCGGTAGGTTAAAAATGCGCGTTCTGAGATTTTCGGATAACTCTCCAAAGCGACGGGACAAAAGACGGATAACAAGATTAGCCGCTTCCTGTTGCTGTCCTTCAAGTCGTCCCTCTTGGCGTCCCTCAAGTCGTCCCTCTTGGCGTCCCTCCTGTCGTCCCTCAAGTCGTCCTTCTTCTTTCGCTTCCCGATAAACTCTGGTTTCTTCTAATTGCAATCCCAGCATTGCTTCTACCTCCCGCCGACTTAAATTCGTAAACTTGTACACGATAATCGTGGCGATCGCATCTATTATCGCTTGACTAGCTTGTGGTTGGCTAACTTCTTGTTGTACCCGTGCTAGTAAATATCTCGCCGCTTCTGGTGCTTGTTCTTCTTCGACAATTGTCAGCACCATTAACGCTATCCCTAACGGTAACTGTCGAATCTCACCTAATTCATTTAGGTACACCCGATGCACTTGGTCACAGTTTAACAGCGATCGATAAGGATGAGTATCGCTCTGTTCGATACTGCGTGTCGGATAAATCACTACCACTTGCCAATCAGCATAACGCTCTCGATTCCTGTAAAAATACAAAAACGCTTCACCGAACAAGCGTTCGTATAACCGTTCGTCTTTTTGAAATTGGACTTCGCAAAAGTAGATGATGCCTGCATTATCGGTATCTGGTGGCACAAATACGCCATCAATCTCAAATTTTGGTTCTTTGACTGCTACCGAGTCGAAGCGATAGCCGCTGGCATTTGCGGGTGGAGTTGCCAGCAAGTCAAACAATAGGGTGGGTGAGAGTTGGAAAAGTTTGTAAAATAAGGAGTCTCGCCGCATAAAAAAATTTTAGCGGATGGAGCGAGATTAATTTTCTCATATCTTTTATAAAATTTTGTAGGGTAAACTTCTTCTGGGAAATTTATTAACAATAAAAATAATTAAGTAGGTAGGTGTGAAAAAACGACGGTATATTTGTAGGGGCAGGTTTAGTTAGAGTATTTGATATACAACTGTTTTACTCGCTTATCTTACCCGCCCTGCCATGTGCGTTTACCCATGCCATCTTACTTATTTATTTGTTTGAAATTCAATAAAAAAAAACGCCCGGAAAACCAGGCGCTATCAACCAAGGGATAGAAAACTTTAATAGCTCCTAACCTAGAGCATTGGCACCAGCTACAACTTCTAACAATTCTTGTGTAATTGATGCCTGACGTGCTTTATTGTAAGACAGAGTAAGGCTACCAATCAAATCAGTAGCATTCTCGCTAGCGTTATTCATCGCTGTCATCCGCGCCGCCAATTCACTAGCAGCCGATTCTTGCAATGCTCTGAGCAATTGGTTATTCAAGTACAGGGGTAATAGAGCATCCAGAATTTGCACTGGATCTTGCTCGAACAGCATATCTCTGGGGAAAGGACGAACTTCCGTCGCAACTTTCGACCGTTCTACTTGGAATTGTCCACCTTTAGTAGTGAGGCGGAAAACTTCATCATCAGCCGCTTCTAAACCTTGAGGATCTAGAGGAAGCAAGGTTTGAATGACAGGACGAGAACTGATTAACGAAACAAATTTTGTGTAAACCAACTCGATCCGGTCTACGCTTTCTGACAGGAACAAAGATAATAATTCATCAGCAACCATTGAAGCTTCTGCTGCTGTCGGAATTTGTTCCAAACCAGTATAAGTAGCATCAATTGGCTGGTTGCGTCGTTGGAAATATTGGGTAGCTTTGCGTCCTACTAAAATATATTTGTAGTCGCGACCTTCTGCTTTTAATTCCTTGGCGCGGTTTTCAGCACGACGAATTACGTTAGTATTGTAAGCGCCGCACAAACCGCGATCGCCTGAAATTACCAACAGCCCAACTCTTTGTACTTCCCGTTGTCTGAGCAAAGGCAAGTTGGCTTCTTCAAACCGCAAGCGGGATTGCAAACCGTAGAGAACTTGAGCCAAAGCATCAGCAAAAGGACGGGTAGCAATTACCTGTTCTTGAGCGCGACGCACCTTAGCAGCCGCCACCAACCGCATCGCTTCGGTGATTTTTTTAGTATTTTTGACCGACTTAATTCGATCGCGAATTGTTTTTAAATTTGCCATAACCAGGGACTAGGGATTAGGAATGAGGAAAAGAAGAGGCTAAATAAATAGATATTAAGGGCTAAGGAATTAAGATGAGTAACTCTTCTCTAACCGCTAGCCCCTAACTACTAACTTCTATGCTGTTGCGAGGAAGTTCTTCTTAGCTTCAACGATCGCTTCCTTGAGCAGTTTCTCTGCTTCATCCCCCAACTTCTTCTCAGCCTGGATCAATTCGAGATACTTGGGTTTGCTGGTCTTCAAATAATCCCGCAGTGCCTTAGCAAAAGAAGCAATCTTTTCTACTGGCAGGTCATCCAAATAACCGTTCAATCCAGCATAAACGGATGCTACTTGCTCGGCAACAGACAGAGGAGAGTATTGAGGTTGCTTCAGCAGTTCCCGCAAGCGCTGACCCCGTGCCAACTGGTCTTGAGTAGCCTTATCCAAATCAGAAGCAAACTGAGCAAATGCCGCCAAGTCATCAAACTGGGCTAACTCCAGCTTCAGTTTACCGGCCACCTGTTTCATAGCCTTGGTTTGAGCAGCAGAACCGACGCGGGATACGGAGATACCGGGGTTAACTGCGGGACGCAAACCAGAGTTGAACAAGTCAGAAGTTAAGAAGATCTGACCGTCGGTAATCGAAATTACGTTGGTGGGAATGTAAGCAGATACGTCACCTGCTTGAGTTTCGATAATCGGCAGTGCGGTCATGCTGCCTTCGCCCAATTCGTTACTCAACTTAGCCGCCCGTTCTAACAAGCGAGAGTGTAAGTAGAATACGTCTCCGGGGTAAGCTTCCCGTCCTGGGGGACGACGCAGCAACAAGGACATTTGACGATAAGCTTGTGCTTGCTTGGAGAGGTCGTCGTAAATTACCAGGGTGTGTCTGCCGTTGTACATGAAGTACTCAGCCATACTAGCTCCGGTGTAAGGAGCCAGGTATTGCAGGGTGGCGGGGTCGTTGGCGTTAGCAGCAACCACAATGGTGTAATCCATTGCGCCTTTTTCTTGCAATACGTTGACTACGTTAGCAACGGTAGAAGCTTTTTGACCGATCGCCACGTAAACGCAAACTACGTTTTCGGATTTTTGGTTGATGATGGTGTCAACTGCGATCGAAGTTTTACCAGTTTGACGGTCACCAATAATCAGTTCCCGCTGACCCCGACCGATCGGAATCATCGCATCAATAGCAGTGATACCAGTTTGTAGAGGTTCGTAAACCGAACGGCGAGCCACGATACCAGGTGCGGGGGACTCGATCAGACGGCTTTCGCTGGTGTGAATATCGCCCTTACCATCAATAGGGCGACCGAGCGCATCGATTACTCGACCGATCATCGCATCCCCTACTGGCACCTGAGCGATTTTACCAGTAGCCTTTACCGAGCTACCTTCTTGTAGGCTGCGGCCTTCACCCATCAACACCACACCTACGTTGTCTTCTTCTAGGTTCAGTGCGATCCCGACGGTACCATCTTCAAACTCTACCAGTTCCCCGGCCATAACTTTATCCAGGCCGTAAACGCGGGCAATACCATCACCCACTTGCAATACAGTACCAACGTTAGAAACTTGTACTTTTTGGTCGTATTGCTCAATTTGTTGGCGAATAATGCTACTAATTTCGTCTGGTCTGATGCTTACCATGTTACTTGTCAGTTGTTAGTTGTTTTTGTCTTTTGTCATTTATTGTTTGTCATTTGTTATTTGTCATTTTTCATTTGTCAAGAGTGTGTAGTTATTTAGTGAAGAATCAATAACTGTTAACTCACATGACCAATGATTGATGACTAATGACCGATGACTAATCAAATTCGACTTACCCAGCACTGAGAACCATTCCGATTCTACGAAGTTGTCCTCTGACGCTAGCATCAAGTACCTGAGATCCTACTCTGATGATGACACCACCCAGTAAGTCCGGATCGATTTTTGTCTTCAGTTCAACTTCATGAGCACCGGAGATCGCTTTGACCTTTTCCTTAACAGATTCTCGCTGTGATTCTGAAAGTTCTACAGCCGAGACAACTTCTGCTAGAGCAGTTTGTTTTAGCTGGCGCAACAGTGTTTGAAATTGTTGACAAATTCCCTCTAGGAACATAATGCGCCGCCGCTCTACCAACAGCTTCAAAATGTTCATGACATAGGGGTGGACTTCTTCACCTGCCAACTGCTGCAACACGGATTTTTTAACGTCCGCCCCGATCAATGGATTGGTTAAAAAGCCCTTCAGTTCTGGGGAGCTTTCCAACAAATTCAACAAAGAACTAACGTCTTCGCCTATTTTGTCTACTAAATTATGAGTTTGAGCTACATCCATTAATGCCTGAGCATAAGGCTCTAGCACCTGGGCGCTAATTGCACCACCTTTCACGATCCACCTCCCACGCTGGCTATGCTGCGATCGATTAATTGTTGTTGAGCAGATTCATCTAAAACGGATTGCAGTTGAGATTCCACTCTCTGCATAGCCATCGCTGCCACCCGTTGGCGCAGTTCTGCGATCGCTTTTTCTCTTTGTGTATTCAAATCTTGGACAGCTGTTTGCTTTAATTTTTCCACATCTTCAGCTGCCTTAGCTAGGATGGCTTCTTTAGCTTTTTGGGCGTTTTGTTCCGCTTCTTTTTTAATTCTTTCTGCTTCTGCTTGCGCCTGGGCTAACTTTTGTTGTTGTTCTGCCAACGCTCCAGCAGCACTGCGTTGGCGTTCCTCTGCCTCTCTAATTGCTTGTTCGATTCGAGAGCGTCTCTCTGCCAACGTATTAGTTAAAACATTCCGCCCAAAATAAACCAGTATGCCAATTAAAATGGCTAGGTTGATCAGGTTGGTTTCTAAAATATCAAAATTTAGACCAAAACCACCTTTTTCAGCTGCTTCGTGAGCTTCTGTTGCTAGAAATAACCAATTCCCCATCATACCGCTCCTAAAAACCCCAACAGATCGTGACTAAGCCATCTTGACCAGACAGTTCATTTCCATATCCAAAATATGGATAACAGCAGACTTTACCGCATTTGGGGATAAATGGGTGTCAGCTGGTTCAATAATTAAAACACGCAGGTCGAGCAGTACTACCTACGATTCAATTGCAGGTGTCTCGCCTGCAAATAAATGGAAGTTTGGTTGAGACTGCCTACTAGATTTTGCTTGCGATTTTTCTAGCAGCTTTGCCTGCATCTCGATATTAGCGGCTTTAGTTTATGGTTAGTCGATGCTTTTTGTCGGTTTACCTCTTTATTCAACTATTTGCTGATGTTAAAGAATGGTCAACCAAGACTGCATCTGCCAATTTTAATTAGCCGATAATGCCACAGAATAAATTGCGATTAAATCATGATATGTAAGGATAACTATAACTATCATGATTTTTGCCTATATCTATGAGGCTATTCACATTTATGCGGCTGAGTATTCTAATATCTTGATTTTTCCCCTAATCACTTAGTTTTTCTAAGTTTTTAGAACTGAAAAACTCAGTGCAAGCTATCTGTTAGCAAGTGCTGGCCCCAAAAGTTTTTCGATAATTTGACGACTCAAAGCATCTACGTCTTGCTCTAGGGAAGCCATTGCTTCTTGTTTTTGCCGATCGATTTCTCGCTGGGCTTCTAATATTTGAGATTGCCCTTCTTTTTGCGCTTCGGCTATTTTATCGGCAGCGATTTTCTTACCATCTTCCTGAGCAGCTGTGATGACGGCTTGAGACGCTCTTCTGGCAGACGCTAGCTGTTCTTCATATTGCTTGGCGAGAGCTTCTGCTTTGGCTAAACGTTCCCGCGAGTCAGTCTCGTTTTTACGAATGTAATTATCGCGATCGTCCAGTGCTTTGGTCAGTGGTTTATAGAAAATCGCATTCAACAGTGCTGCTAAAAGCAGAAATTGCACTGCCATTAACGGCAAAGTGGCGTCAAAGTCAAACATTGTTTACAAATTTAACCACGACTGGTACAAAAACAGACATCGTAGAGACGTTTAATCCAACGTCTCTACGCAGTTAGTAATTCTTAAGCGAATGGGTTAGCAAACAGCAGCACCAGGGCAATTACCAGACCGTAAATAGTCAGGGATTCCATGAATGCCAGAGTTAACAGCAGAGTACCGCGAATTTTGCCTTCAGCTTCAGGTTGACGAGCAATACCTTCCACAGCTTGACCTGCCGCATTACCTTGACCGATACCAGGGCCAATAGCAGCCAAACCAATTGCTAGAGCAGCAGCTAGAACGGAAGCAGCAGAAACTAATGGGTCCATGATGTTTTTACTTGCCTTTTGTAGTACAGAACGAACGAATTTGCTATTTCACCCACCAATCTTTTTGGGGGATTTTGTTTGGGAGCAAGCCTCTTTCTCAAGAGACATGGAAAATCAATTTTTGCTGGTTGATTTCCGCTTCCAAAATTCAAAAATACATCAATTTAGGAAACTTTGAACGTCTTAAGGATTCAGGTTAAATCTATCCTGCGTCCTTAGTGTTCTTCATGACCTTCTTCGCCATGTCCCTCCAGTGCCTCATGAATATAGGCAGCAGCAAGGGTGGCAAATACTAGGGCTTGAATTGCACTAGTAAATAAACCCAATGCCATTACTGGTAAGGGTATAAATAGAGGAACTAGCAGCACTAGCACTGCTACTACTAATTCATCTGCCAAAATGTTCCCGAATAGACGGAAGCTAAGGGAAAGAGGCTTAGTGAAATCTTCTAGAATCGCGATCGGCAATAGAATCGGCGTCGGCTCAATATACTTTTTAAAGTACCCTAAACCGCGCTTGCTAAATCCTGCATAAAAATATGCTAGGGAGGTTAGTAAAGCCAACGCTACCGTAGTATTGATGTCATTAGTAGGAGCCGCTAGCTCACCTTCTGGAAGATGAATCAGCTTCCAAGGAATGAGCGCTCCTGACCAATTCGATACAAAGATAAACAAAAACAATGTGCCGATGAAGGGCACCCAAGGACGGTATTCTTTTTCTCCTAACTGGTTTTTAGCCAAATCCCGAATAAATTCCAGCGCATATTCCATAAAATTTTGTATGCCGCTAGGAATTCTCTGGATATTGCGCGTAGCAGCTAGGGATGCTACTACTAACAGGCCAATCACAAACCAAGAGGTGAGAAAAACCTGCCCATGTATTTTTAGATTGCCTAAATGCCAGTAGAAATGGTGACCCACTTCTAAATTGGCCAAGTAAAAAGAATTAAAGGCGTTTAAGACACTGAGCATTTTTTCAATTCAGGCTCTTTTCCCCGAAATTTAGCTTTGGAGGATTCCAAGCGTAACTGACCTATTTAGGGTCAGATGGCATCAACGTTCGCACCATATTGATGATGAGCGCGGCTTTATATGTTAGGAATCCCAAAAATATTGGGACAACTTGTAGCTGACGCCATTGAGTTGCTACTATAATCAACCCAATAAACAGAGCAAACCTTGTCTTTGAGAGACTTTTTTTCTGGCCGCTCAGTTGCTCAACATCTTTAGCCAACATTCTCAAGTAAACCACACCTGTGCACGCCCCAATCAAGTAATTTAGAGCAATGTTAAGGTTGTAAAAAATCCACACAGAAATAAAAACAATCCCTGTCACAACCAGAGTGGCCATCAGCAACTCTTGTTGTAGGTTGTAGAATTCCTGCATGGATGTGCTGGTTTCAGTTTCCAGCCCATCAGCTTGAGCAAGCTCTGCTTTTACATTAGTGGTTTCGTGAGATGAGTCTGACAAGGTTAGGGGACTGGTGAATCAGTCCTGCGAATTGACTTGGCTTTGGATCGCCAAAGGCAATCATACCATGTTGTAGTAACATTACTTAAAATTACGCTCATCTAGAAAATTTGTGGATGGTACATAAGACATTGAGAAGAGGTTTTCGGGTAAATCAAAAAATGTTTCTCTAGCCAAAAGCCTTGCCAATTGGTGATTTAGCCGATCGAACTCAGGTAAATAACGGCTAGTGATGGTTCGACCTTACTATTTTGCAAATGGAGAAGCACAATTTGGCAATTTAAGATAAAACTATTAAAAATTGCAATAAAAAAACAACTAACTTATCCTATTTTTAATTTTTCACGTTTTAGTTTCGATCGCTAGCCAATACCAAGAGATGGCAAGGGGCAGCAGAAAAGGAAGCAAGAGTATATTTTTCAATCTAAAATCTAAAATTTACTGACTCGCCCTGCCAGGGTAGCAACCACAGCCACCAATTCGTTAGGCTCGACGGGTTTGGGTACGTGGATCTGAAAACCTTCTAAGAGCGATCGCGTGCGGTCTTCAGTTCTGGCATATGCGGTGAGTGCGGCAGCCGGAATTAGTCCACCTTGTTCTGCACTTAGCGATCGCACTTTGCGGATCAAACTGTAACCATCTTCTTCTGGCATTCCGATATCGCTGATCAGCACATCGGGCTTCCACTGTTCGAGCGCTTTCATCGCCTCTTCAACGGATGAAGCTTCGATCGCTTTAGCACCCCACTGGGTCAGCGCCGTACACAGGAAAAATCGCGTATCCGGGTCATCATCTACCAGTAATACCCGCAATCCATCTAAAGAAGGAGAATTTTCTGAATTATCTATTTCTTGCGATAATTGCTCCCATTCATTTTCCTGCTTGCGAACGGACATAATCGGAAAACTAACGATAAAAGTTGCCCCCAAATCTTCCCCTTCACTTTCTGCACGAACCGTTCCACCGTGCAGTTCTACCAGATGGCGGACGATCGCCAACCCAAGACCCAAGCCATTATATGCTCTAGTCATCGAGCTATCAGCTTGCCGAAATCGCTCGAAAACGTAAGGTACAAAATCAGCGCTGATTCCTTTTCCCGTATCTTTTACCGTAATTTGAACTTGAGAATTAACTTTTTCTAGTCGTACCTCTACTTGTCCCCCATTAGGGGTAAATTTAATCGCATTGGATATTAAATTCCAAATTACTTGCTGCAAACGGTCTGAATCTCCTACTACCAAACCGGTTACCGGATCTAAAAAACTTTGCAGTTCGATTCCTTTTGCTTGAGCGGCTGGCCGTATAGTATCTAATACGGCACCAATTATGGTAGCCAATTCCACTGGGCGAACATTCAAGAGCAGCTTACCTTGAATAATTCGAGAAACATCTAATAAGTCATCTACTAATTGAGCTTGTACTCTGGCGGTGCGCTCTATAATATCGATCGCTTTTGTAAAAGTTTGTTCGTCAAACCTGCGACTGTTGAGCAGTTGCGCCCATCCCAGCATTGCATTCAAAGGCGATCGCAATTCATGAGAAAGGGTAGCCAAAAATTCATCCTTCATCCGGTTCGCCGTTTCTGCTTGAGCGCGTGCTTCCTGTTCCCTCGCTAATAAAAGGTTGCGCTCATCTTCTGCTCGTTTGCGTTCGGTAAAGTCCCGCATAATCTTGGCAAAACCCCTCAGTTGACCACTGTCATCCCGTAAAGGAGTTACCATTCCACTTCCCCAAAAGCGAGTCCCGTTTTTCCGCAGATGCCACCGTTCGTCCTCTGCTCTGCCTTCTGCGATCGCTATTGCCAATTCTTGCCGATCTGCACCCAACTCTAAATCTTCTGGCGTAAAAATAATTGAGGCAAATTTTCCTAAAATTTCCCTCGTTTGATAACCAATAATTCTTTCTGCTCCTGTACTCCAACGAATCACTCGCCCATCAATATCCAGAAAGAAAATTGCATAATCTTCCACATTTTCCAATAACAAACGAAATCTTTCTTCACTTACCCGCAATGCTTCTTGCGCTTTTACTCGGTCTGTAATATCAGCCAGGATATAAACAGCACCAGTAAAATTTTCTTGCCGATCAAACATCGGGTCTGCTGTCACGGAAAACCAACGCTCTTCCAACTGCAATTCTAAACTTTCTCTCGCCTTAGTTTCTTGAATAAGTTGAAAAATATTTACTTTACTAATACCATTTTGCCCATCAGTTAAATGAGGAAATAGCTCTTGTACGAGGTCATTTTCCGCTAGTTTTAATGATGTGTCTACTTCTTCTCCTAGCGGTGTAACATTTTGATCGTCTTTTTCCTCGCTCGATGTTTCCATTGCGTGGGAACAGAACGCACTACTCAAGCGCTCGATTTGCAAAAGAGATTGAAAACCTTGATTATATCTAACAATTTTGCCTTCTTTATTAAGCAAACAAACCCCATCACTAATCGCATCGAAAGTAGTTTTCCACTCCCGCGCTAATGCTAATGCAGACTCTTCAGCTTTTCGGATGCGAAGCAAAGCTTTGATCGTAGCAATCAATTCGATCGGCTCAACCGGCTGAGCTAGGTAGGCATCCGCACCACCTTCCAATCCCTGCGCTTTATCTTCGCTTTTGATAAATTTGGCTGATAAATGCAATACGGGAATAGAAGACGTAGCTGGATGAGCTTTAACCCGACGGCACACTTCAAAACCGCCAATGTCAGGCAATTTTACATCTAGAATAATTAAATCCGGCTGTGCTTCCCGTGCCAACTGCAAACCTGTGTGACCGGTAGAAGATTCCATCACCTCAAATCCAGCATTCCGAAGCATCCGAGAAACTATATAGCGGTTAGCTTCGTTGTCGTCTATGTGTAAGACAGTTACTCGATGCTCCTTAGACATAATTTTATTTGGTGAGCGCTAATTACTTATCTGTATATTTTTTATTTCTGTGGGCGATTAGTCATTGGTTATTTTGCTTAATTTTGGCAGAAATTATCATCCTCCGTAATGAGAGTTGAGAACTAACCCAGCTTTTAACAGAACTTCTCGTAGAATACCCTTAGCTCGTTCTGTGGATAAACTTTCTTTAGAAAGAACTCCCAGCACATTTCCAGAAAGATAGCTTTGTTCTTCTGGCATGAGTTGCTTTGAAGTATTAATTATTACAGGTATTCCCCTGGTAAACCGATCCTCTTTCAAGCGTTCGAGAACTTTAAACCCGTCTAGATCCGGCATTACCAAGTCTAAAAAAATACAACTAGGGTTTTTCTTTTGTGCGTACTCGATTCCAGAAGACCCATCTGTTGCTTCGATTACGGTAAAAGGTTGGTCGGCAAGGATTTTTCTAAGTAAATACCGAGATACTTCTCGATCATCAATAATTAAGATACTTTGCTCTTTGTTACGATTGATTAAATTATTTATATTATGTAAAAGTTGTAATCGATCAACAGGTTTGATAAAAAAAGCATCAGCACCCAAAGCCAGGGCTTTCTTCTGATTGTCAACCACTGTAATTACGATAATAGGTAAATTTTTCGTACAGGGATTTTCTTTCATTTCACAAAGTAAAGGCCATGCACTTCCTTCTTCGAGTAAGATATCTAAAATTATGGCTTTAGGTAGTATCTTTTGGAGTATTTGTCTAGCTTCTTTTAATGAACGGGCTGGCAGAATTTGATAAACAGTTTTCTCGAAATATTTTTGATAAGTGAAGAGAGTATCTTCATGGTCTTCTACTACTAGAATAGGAATGCGATCGTCATCTAACTGCCAGCTTGTCTGCCGAAGCGAACTTTCTTTTGGTAAATCACCATAAATAAGTGGTATAGTAGCAAAAAAAGTCGAGCCTACACCTAACTGGCTTTTGACAGAAACATTACCTCCCAGTAATTCGGCCAATTTACGAGATAAAGGTAACCCCAAACCAGTACCTTTTACTCGTTTCTGCATATCAGAATCTAGTTGGATAAACTCTTCAAAAATGCGCTCTCGATCTTGAGGATCAATGCCAATTCCCGTATCCGACACCGCAAAGACTACATAATGGCCGAGTTTACTAGCTTGAACCATTACTTCGCCTTGCTCTGTATATTTAATCGCGTTAGAAATAAAGTTTCTAAGAATTTGCGCGACTTTTCCCTCATCAGTATAGAGAGTAGGAATATCAACAGGTTCTTCAAATGATAGATAAACAGAGGAATTATTTAATAAAGGACGTAACATTCCGCGCAGAGTAGCAAATAAATCTTTCACCTCAAATTCATTGGGGTGAACCAATATTTTTCCGGCTTCTACTTTAGCCAAATCTAATAAGTCATTAACTAATTCAGAAAGACCTTCTGCCGATTTATGAATTAACAAAACTTGTTTCTCTTGCTCAGAAGTTAATTCTCCATCCATCCGATCTAGTAGCATTCTAGACAAAGACGTAATCGAGTTAAGAGGCGTGCGAAATTCATGACTCATATTAGATAGAAAACGGGTTTTCAATTCGTTAGCACGCTGTAAAAATTCCGCTTTTTCATCTAATTCTGCATATAAAGCCACTACACCCCGATTAGTATCTTCCAGTTCTCTATTTAACTGGCTTAATTCTTCTTGTCGTTTTCGGAGTTCTTCTAGAGTATTGATGAGTTCTAGGTTTTGCTGCTGAACTTCTTCAAACAGGCTTTGGGGATATTGGAGCGCTAGTTGATCCGCAATTTTAGCCAAATCTTTGCCAGTTAATTTGGGCGTTCGCTTTGGCAAAACTTTAGCCATCACAACTGTTGTTCCCTCACCAGGAGTTGATGTAATATAAAATCGATCCATTAACCGCTTGCTACCGATAATCCCTAATCCCATTCCGGTTTGAGAATGATACCGACCATCTAAAATACTACCCAAATCATCGATACCCTGTCCTCGATCGCTAATACAAACCCACAGGTATTGACAATCAAAATTAGAAGATGGAAAAGGAGTTATTTCCCGTTCGATCTTCTTTAACCAAAGTGGAGGTAGATCTTCCGCTATTTCAAACTCTACCTTTCCATTTTGAGCGTATTTAAAACTGTTGCGGGCAATTTCCGATACAGCAGTAGCAATCCGAGTGCGGTCTTGGGAATCAAAAGTTAGCAATTCTGCAATTTGTCTCGCCCGCTGACGAGACATTACTACATCTTGCTCGGAGTTGATTTTTATAGTAATAAGAATAGACATTGGAAAAAGTAAAAATTGAAAAATAAAAAGTTAAAAGTAACAATGAAGTTCTTTTAACTTTTTACTTGGTTCTTTTAACTTAGTTTTGTAACTACAACTGTTACATCATCGCGGATTCGATTAAAATCTCGATATAAAGTACCAGCAATCAAGCTGGAATGTTTGATTGCTAAACCGGGATAGCGATCTAAGCGCCATTGAGTCCCTAAACCATCAGAGTGCATGATTAACACGCTCTCTTTTGGCCACTGATAAACAAATTCTTGAATTTTGCGAACTTCATGGCCAACAGTGCCATTATGGGAAACCATGCTGATGCTATCCCCCGAAGAAATCATGCGGGCAGAAATATTGCCCACACCTACAAAGGTAACTATTTTTTGGGTAAAATTCAGTTCGGCGATCGCTAATGCACTTCCCCTAGTACTTCGCAAAGCGCCGTGTGCCAACTCAAGAATTTCTTTGGGGCTTTTGCGAACATTGTCTCGAAATACTCTGACTGCTTCCAAAGAAGCTTGGGCAGCTAGTGGCCCATGACCCAAGCCATCGGACACCAGTAGTAAAATGCGATCGGCATCCCCTTCAAATGCCCAAGTATCCCCCGACACCTCCTGACCTATTTTAGGCAAACAAACCGCACCTATTTCTATACTGCTGTTTGGTAACTCAGTAAGCGCATCAGTAGCCCAGAGTCTGCTTAACAAAGCTGTGCCAACTTGCGGAATCGAATAAATGTCAAAAAATGCCGAAAGGCGTTTGATCGCCCCTAAACCATTCCCAGAAGACCCATAAGTAGAATAGCCATCCTCTAAACACCTACCAATATCAGCTATTCCTGGCCCTTTATCTAAAGCCAAAATTTCGATACCTGGGATATCATTTCTGAGCGTTGACTGTAATAGTAATTGGCCTTCCTTAGAATGGCGAACTAGGTTATTAGCAATTTCTGTAACGACAATGCCAACTTTTCCTCGTTCTGTTTCATTAAAGCCAAGACGACTAGCTAACTTGATCGCTGTCCGTCGCGCTTCACCAGCCTGACTAGACTCCACTATTGGCAAAGCGACGGTATCTATCATAGATTTAGTAAACAAATTTTAGATTTTAGATTTTAGAGCAGTCAATTCACTTCCACTTAGTAATAGAGATGCGGGTGCCTTCTCCCACTTGGGAAAATATATCAAATTCATTCACCAGACGTTTAGCACCGCTTAAGCCCATACCCAATCCATTTCCAGTGGTAAAACCATCTTTGAGAGCTAGTTCGAGGTCTGGAATACCTGGGCCTTGGTCTTCAAAAATTAGGCGCAAACCACGACGAATTCCCTCAGTTAATTTTTCTAGTTTAACAGTCCCACCACCGCCATAGTCTAAAGTATTGCGTGCTAGTTCACTGGCGGCAGTAACGATTTTAGTTTGATCTACCAGACTAAAATTCAACTCAACAGCCCACTTTCGCACTGCTTGTCTCACCAGTACTATGTCTGTAGAGGAGTTGATGCTCATCACTTCACTTTTCTCGATCACTATCCATGCTCCCCTTTGGAGAAGCTTCTAAGGAAGCTCGTAAAAGAGTCATTCCTTTTTCCACATTTAAAGCAGTGCGAATGCCTTTGAGGGAGAGTCCCAACTCCACCAGAGTAATGGCGACGGCTGGCTGCATTCCTACTACGACTGTTTGGGCATCCAGTACCCGCGACATTTTAGCAATGTTTCCCAGTACCCTCCCAATGAAAGAATCGACGATTTCCAGCGCTGAGATATCGATCAATACGCCACGAGCGTTAGTCTGGGTAATGCGATTAGTAAGGTCATCCTGCAAAGTCATTGCCAGACGATCGTGCATATCTACCTGAATTGTTACCAGAAGGAATTCACCCATCTGTAAAATGGGGATACGCTCCATAATACTTAAGTCCTGACTGCTGAGTTAATCAATGAATGCCTTTAGTTTTCCAAATCAAAACCAGGTCTACTGACGTTTAATCGATATACCAGTTCGCTGGAGAGCAAGCACAAAGGCATCGGCTAAAGTAGCTTTAGTGGTTACATCAGCTAAGTCTACCCCTAAATAAACAATTGTTTGAGCGATTTGGGGACGAATACCGCTAATAATACAATCAGCCCCCATTAATCGGGCAGCAGTGACGGTTTTGAGTAAATGTTGCGCTGTCAGGGTATCTACCGTTGGCACTCCCGTAATATCAATGATGGCAACTTCCGAACCAGTATCGACAATTTTTTGTAACAAAGATTCCATCACAATTTGGGTACGGGCGCTATCCAAAGTACCAATGATCGGTAAAGCTAAAATGCCGTCCCACAGTTTTACTACTGGGGTGGATAGCTCTAAGAGTTCTTCTTGTTGACGGATGATGATTTCTTCTCGGTTTTTCTGATAAAGCTCGGTCGTCCACAAGCCTAACTTATCTAAAATGTTGCTAGCAGACCAGATTTCTTCTAGAAAGGTTTGAGTATCTTCGGTTATTTTTTCACTTAATAGTTGGAATAATGGTTGCTTAAGGGAAAAGACAAAGCTGGCGGTTTCTGAAGGACTGAAACTTTTTTGGCTGCGAGAACGGGAAATGCTAGCTAGAAAATCTCTAGTACCACGCCATTCAGAGGTTTGAATATTGGTTAAGTTACCTTTTTGGAGTGCTTCTGTAAAGAGGTCGAGAAATTCTCTGCACTCTTCTCGCAGTTCGGTTTCTGCGATCGCATCTCTACGAATACTAGTTTTTGTCTGTTCTCTTACCCAGTCTGCTAGTAGTTCCGCTTCGTAAGTTTTGAGGATCTCTGGTAGTTTACTTTTTTGGTTAGCGTTCATTAACTATCTCTCTTTTTCGGAAAATCAATACTTACAATATTTTTTGAACTTCAATCTGAATGATATTTATTTACTGGTTAATTGATTGACAAATTCAGAGTGTTCGTCAGACTGTAAGCCTGTTTGTAAAATTGTTAATACCTGCTGCATATTCCCTGCAAATAACTCATTAACTGCTAACCACAGACCAGGAAAAATTTGACTTGACAAAATTCCATTGCTGTCTGCTGATAACTCTACATATTCGCCCCTTTCTAAATAGAACCAGCTGAATTTTTGATCGAGTACTTGCCAAACGAGATATTCTTTGACTCCATTGCGACGATAAGCTTGTTTTTTAGCATGAAGGTCGATCGCAACGCTGCTGGCCGCAATTTCTACAATTAACTCTGGCGCTCCTTCAATATAATCATCTTCACTCAGTCTAGCTTGACCGCCTGCTTTGCGATCAATTAAAAGAACGGCATCTGGTTGAGGTTCGTTATCTAAGTCTAGCCGCACAGTGGGTTCTACTCCCAATGTTACGTGGGGAGTCAAGGTGGCGTATGTTCCAAGCCATACCATAATCCAAGCGTGTGGTTGACTGTGACTTTTAAAACGAAGTGCGGCACCCATATAGACAATTCCCTCAATCAGTTCAGCTTTTTTTGAATCGGGCATAGCATTGTAGCGATGCTCGAATTCATAGCGGTTTAGCTTGTCGCCATTGGCTAGAGGGGGAATTGTCCCATGCTGTGACGGTGTTTTCACCATGCGGATTCTACCAGGGAGATATTTGTTATTTGTCATTTGTCATTTGCGATCTCTTGTTAACTGATGACCGATGACCATTTTTACATTTTAGCTAGGTGTAAGCAAAATTAGTTGTTGTGATAAAAGCGATCGCATTCTTCCCCTCCCCAACTCAATTTCACTTCTGTCAAAATTTCTCCCACTGTTCTATGTTTATCGAAATTTACATTAAATTTTCGCATCAAATCCAACTCATTTTTCTTACTAATTGACAATTTGATAATCATCATTGATTAAGTAAACAGCGACTTCATTTACATTCTTTCGATCTGTAACTAACTTTGCCACCTTCTCTGTTTCATCATCTCACCCATCCAAATTTTCGCCGGATAGCTATAATTTCTTTCATATCAGTTGGCGCGTATCGGTTTAAATTTCTTTCAATAATTTCTGCCCAAGCTAGCATCATATTTGTGAGGCTAGGCCATTCTATATATTCTATATTTGCTTGTAAGCAATCCGCATTGAGCCAGAATACTGGTGAAGTTTCCTCTTGTTCTTCACAACCAATGACAGCGTGTATCGAATCTTCAAACTCTGAGATAGGAAATAGCCGAGGGTCGATGTCTTCTCCATATCTTTGGGGAAAGCTAACTAATTCTTTATATCGATTCATCCCTTTTTCCAATGAGTAGAATGGCTCGTCAAGGTCAGGAAAGTAAAAGTAGTTATCAAAAGAATTCCAATCTTTATTAGAATTTTTGTCTAATCCTATTGGCAAACAACCGTTACTTTTTGGTATAGGTCATAAACTTCCTTAGCTAAGTGGAACGGGTAATCTTTAGTAGTTTCTTCAATTTGATTGGAACTTAGTTTTGGAAGAGAAACCGCTGCCACTCGCTCTAGTTCCTTAATTTGTTCTATGGTAAGGTCTTTAGTAGTAATGGCTGGGTCAGAACCAAACGAGGAATCATAGCCGCTACATATCATCCAACCTCTAAGACAACTCATGAATTTCCTTTGTTCTGCACAAGCTGCTATTCGATCGATTGCTTCTGTTATCCCAGACATTTCATGCTCTCCAAACTTTTTTATAAGTTTTTGCCTTGAGTTAGTAAAATCAGTTGTTTATCTAGCAGCGATCGCAATTCCTCAATACTCAATTTCACCTCTGCCAAAATCTCTCTCACCGTTCTACCTTTATCAGAATTTTCATCACATTTTTGCAGAAACTCAAACTCACTTTCTGATAAATTGACTATTTGATAATCGTAATTAAATAAACAACGACTCGGCCAACCGTCCATGCAGGGATTTCGTTCGGGAATTGCTGCCAATAACGCTTCATCCGATAACCAATCAGCTTTTGGTAACGGGGGACGGGCGAGGAAAAATTCGTAATGGGTAAATGTTTCCGGATCGAGTAATTCAATTAAGCGATAACGATCGCGATCGCTTAATTCCTTCGCTCTTTCCATCAACTCCGGATTTTTGGCAAATAATCTTTCTAATTCCCAAGCTTTCGGATTAGAAAAACCCACAAATTCCAAACCAGAAGCATCAATTAACTCAAACAAAGTATCGATGTTGTAATCAATTTCTTGGGGATGAACGTACATATCAGCAAAACATTCATCTCGCTGATTTTCCATCGACCATCTTTCTTTTTCTCGCTTGACAATGCGATTATTTTCTGGTAAAGCAGCAAATATCTGACGCCCCAACTTTACGCCGTCCCGGTAATCGCCGCGTTGGGAACCTTGGAAAATGGAGAGAGCTTTTTGCATTAGTTGGATTTCCCAACGTCCCAATTCCCCATAAACAAAAATGTGGATCAATCCCCCAGGAGCTAACTTAGGAGCGAGGGACTGGATACCTCGAATCGGATCGGGTAAATGATGCAGTACCCCTACGCAATTAATCAAATCGAATTCCCCTGGCAGTTGTCCCACGTCGTACAAACTGAGATGATGGAATTCCACCCGATTTGCACCCGATCGCTGACACCGTTCTTTCGCTACTGCCAAAGCACCAGCACTCAAATCGATCCCAACCACTTGCGCCTGGGGATTCAGGTGAACTAGGTACTCAGTTCCTACTCCAGTTCCACACCCAGCATCGAGAATCCGAACATCTTGCTTTTGGGGTTTTTGTCCGGTGCAGAAATTATAAGCAGCTAACCAATTCCAGCGCCAGTTATATCCTGGTGGGGGACTATCTAGCAAAGGTTCTGGGGGAAACGGATATGTATCGTAAAGACGTTGAACGGCGGAAGTAATTTCTTTATTCGTCATTGGTCATTGGTCATTGGTCATTGGTCATTGGTCATTGGTCATTGGTCATTAATATTTGACATTCACAAGCAAATAACCACTTTAGATACTTGACAAATGACAAACGATAAAAACTAATGACCAAACGTAACAAAACTTATCAGCTTTCTCAGATAGTCTGCCGCAATCCAGTATGATTACGGAGGATACAGCCAGATAGAGTTCTACACATTTCTTAATAAATGAGTGTGAAGAGCAAAAAACATTTTAATCTAAAGACTGGGCTGATAAAGTCCTTTGCAATTATCAAGGCATCCTTACCCAGTGCCTTTTATAGAGGCTTTTCGAGTGTGCTTTCGTGCTGTATTGGTTTATGGGTTGTCGTCAATGGTGACGGCTTAACCGATGAACTAGCTAGCTATAACCACAAAGCCACGGATAATTTTGCTGGGGGTTGGACTGCTTCTATGGCAATCCAGGTTTAACAAATTCCGCCAAAATTGGCTGACTTCCCGCCAAGGAAATCAGCAAAGACCACCAAAACCGAGTGGCCAACACAAATTAATAATTTGGGCCTACAGAAGGTAGGTTACGGCCAGTCAACGCTGCCCTGAGTCAACCTTGTAGTACTTGATTCAGTACTGGACTGTTGCTCCACCAAGGAGGACTTGAGGGTAGTGAAAGCTGGAAAAACAATTCAAAATTTAAAGTTATCAATTCAAAATTAAAATCATTTTGAATGCAAGAATTTTGAATTTTGAATTCACACAGTCAGGATTTTATAGGGAGCTTTTGAGAACCAATGAGTGTTAAAGCAAGTGGTGGAAGCTCAGTTGCACGCCCGCAACTATACCAAACGTTGCCGGTTGCAACTATTTCTCAAGCGGAGCAGCAAGACCGCTTTTTAGAGAGAGGCGAACTGAGCGAACTGGAGAGCTATTTCAAATCTGGCGCTAAACGGCTGGAGATTGCTTCTGTACTGACCAAAAATGCCGAACTGATCGTTTCTCGTGCTGCTAATAGAATATTCGTCGGTGGTTCTCCTATTGCGTTTTTGGAAAAGCCGAAAGAAGCACCCGTGATGAGCATGGCTGGTACGCCAATGGATACCAGAGAATCCATGAAATTGGGAACTGCCACTTATGTGGAGAGTCGCGGTGGCTTTTTTGAAGGAATTCGATCGCTATTTTCTGCCAGTGGCGGTGGCGCGGCACCAGCTGGATTCCGTCCGATCAACGTAGCTCGTTATGGCCCGAGCAATATGACCAAATCCTTACGGGATTTGAGTTGGTTTTTGCGCTATACGACATACGCTATAGTAGCTGGCGACCCCAACATTATCGCGGTTAATACTCGCGGTTTGCGGGAAATCATCGAAAATGCTTGCTCTGGAGAAGCGACCATCGTAGCGCTGCAAGAAATGAAGGCGGCGGCTTTGGGCTATTTCCGGCAAGACCAGGAAGGGACGGATGTGGTTAGTCAGTACATGGACGTGCTGATTACCGAATTCAAAGCGCCGACTCCTTCGGATAAGGTGCGGCAACGTCCTTCTGGCGACCAACAAGGTTTGCAGTTGCCGCAAATTTACTTTAACGCAGCAGAGCGGCGGCCCAAATTCGTCATGAAGCCGGGACTTTCTGCCAGAGAAAAGCAAGAAGTCGTGAAGGCTGCTTACAGACAAGTGTTCGAGCGGGATATCATCCGCGCTTACAGCTTGGGGATTTCCGATTTGGAATCCAAGGTGAAGAACGGCGATATTTCCATGAAGGAATTTATTCGCCGTTTGGCTAAGTCTCCTTTGTATCGGAAAAACTTCTACGAGCCATACATTAACAGCCGCGCTTTGGAGTTGGCTTTCCGTCACGTTTTGGGACGTGGCCCATCAAGCCGGGAAGAGGTACAAAAGTATTTCTCTCTAGTTTCTGAGAAAGGATTGTCCGGTTTAATCGATGCCTTGGTGGATTCCCAAGAGTACTCGGATTACTTCGGGGAAGAGACCGTACCTTACCTGCGGGGTTTGGGACAAGAAGCCCAAGAATGCCGCAACTGGGGGCCACAACAAGATTTGTTCAACTACAGTGCGCCATTCCGCAAGGTACCTCAGTTTATCACTACTTTTGCGGCTTACGAGCGGCCACTGCCCGACCAACACCCCTACGGTTCGGGTAATGACCCGTTGGAAATTCAGTTTGGGGCGATTTTCCCGAAAGAAACTCGCAACCCCAGTACCAGACCAGCACCTTTTGGTAAGGATACCAGACGGATTTTAATTCGTCGCGGCCCTGCTACTACGAACCAAGTGAGCAACCCAGCAGCGCGTGGCGTTGCACCGGGAACTCTTGGCCCGAAAGTATTTAAGTTGGATCAATTGCCCAGCTTTACCGGATTCGGTGGTAAGCGTGGCTTTACCAAACAAGGGGTGAGCGTTAAGTTCACCGAAAGCTCTACTCAAGCGGTGATTCGGGCTTGTTACCTGCAAGTTTTCGGTCGGGACGTTTACGAAGGTCAACGGCTGAAGGTCTCTGAAATCAAGCTGGAAAACGGCGAGATTACGGTGCGGGAATTTATTCGCGCTTTGGCGAAGTCGGATTTGTTCCGCAAGTTGTACTGGACTCCTTACTATGTTTGTAAGGCTATAGAATATATCCACCGTCGCTTGTTAGGTCGTCCTACATACGGTCGCCAAGAAAACAACAAGTATTTCGATATCTGCTCGAAGAAAGGCTTGTACGCTTTAGTTGATGCGATTATCGATAGCCCTGAGTATGGCGAATCGTTTGGAGAAGATACGGTTCCTTACGAACGTTACATCACTCCGGCTGGTTTGGCACTGCGGAGTTTGCGGGTTGGCAGCATCGGCGATACTGGTGCGAGAATTGAACAAGAAGTAACGCCGCGCTTTGTGGAATTGGGTGAAGTTAGCGAAATGCGGACCGAACCGGATATTCAATTCCGCATTAACCAAGGGGTGAGTAAGAAACGGGAGCAAACTAAGGTCTTCAAGCTCACCGGTAATAATGATAAGACGGCTGTAGAAACGATCGTTCGGGCTGCTTATCGGCAAATTTTCGAGCGCGATGTGGAACCGTACATTGTGAAGAATGAATTCACGGCGCTGGAAAGCAAGCTGTCTAACGGTGAAATCAACCTCAAAGAGTTTATCGAAGGGTTGGGCGGATCGAATCTCTACATTAAAGAGTTCTATGCTCCTTATCCCAACACGAAGGTAATTGAACTAGGCACGAAGCACTTCTTGGGACGCGCTCCCTTAGACCAAGCGGAAATTCGCAAGTATAACCAAATTCTGGCTAGTGGCGGTATTCGGGCTTTTGTGGGCGCGATGGTGAATAGCGCTGAGTACGCTCAGGCGTTTGGTGAAGATACGGTTCCCTACAATCGTTTCTTGACTCTGCCGGCGGCGAACTTCCCGAACAGCCAAACGCTCTATAACCGACTCACCAAGCAAACGGATGATTTGGTGGTACCGAGCTTTGCACCTGTGAAGGCTCGGATGGATGCTACCAAGATGCCTTTGATGAGTAAGGCGATGGGAGATTTGGCCAAACAAGCGAAGGCTCCGGATAAGTCGAAGCCGCTATTTATTGAGCTTGGTCGCTCTTTCAGCAACGGTCAAGGACAATCTGTAGAGGTTGGTGTGGGTACAACCCGCCGCAAACCAGCTCGGATTTACCGGATGACTACTGGGGCGAATCAAGGGGAAACGGCGCTGGTGATGAATGCCATTTACTGTCAAGTGATGGATGTGTTCAGCGGTCAAGTGCCGAATGAGTTCCGCCGTAGTGATTTGGAAAGTAAACTCCGGAACGGTGAAATCTCGGTGCGGGAGTTTATTCGCACTTTAGCTAGTTCGGAAATTTATCGTCGCCGCTTCTATACTCCTTATCCCAACACGAAGGTGATCGAGTTCTTGTTCCGTCACTTGTTGGGTCGGGCTCCCGCTACCCAAGCGGAAATTCGTCAGTATAACCAAATCCTGGCGTCTAAAGGTCTGCGTGCTGCGGTAGAAGCGCTGGTGGATAGTCCCGAGTATGCTCAATACTTCGGTGAGGATGTGGTGCCTTACAACCGCTACCCATCTTTACCTGCTGGTAACTATCTGGGTAGCGTGAAGGCTGCTACAGATTTGGTGAAACAGCCTTGGTCGAGCTTATCACCCTCTTATTTGGGTGGTCGGTTCTAAGTAGGGAAAGGGGAAAAGGATGAAGTCTGAAGGATGAAGGATTTCCTGTCATCCTATCCTTTCCGCATCCTCGCTCTGTTGATTAAATAGCCTTATCTCCAAAAAAAAGGAGATGAGGCTAGCTTCTTTTGCTGTAAATCTGGGCATCGATCGCAGATGTGAATGTCCCATCAATTGAGAAACATGAGGGATATTATTAAAATCTGTTAAGACGAGAGTCAGAATGTGAACTTAATGCCGCAAAATATTTGCGGAAGGTAGCTGTGACTCAGATCGGATTTACTGCCGATCCTGGGAGAAAGTTTGAAGAATACTGAAGCGGATTCACCAAATGTGGCTGCTTCAGATGCTTCGACAAATCTACAAGAGACTCAGCTACACAGTTGCCAACGCCAGTTCAAAAACACCTGGTTAAACCTTTATTGGAGGATTCCGTTAATGAGTATCGTCACGAAATCCATCGTGAATGCTGATGCTGAGGCCCGCTATCTCAGCCCTGGTGAATTAGATCGGATCAAGAGCTTTGTAACAAGCGGCGAACGTCGTCTCCGCATTGCTCAAACTCTGAGTGATTCTCGTGAACGCATTGTTAAGCAAGCTGGCGACCAACTGTTCCAAAAGCGTCCTGATGTTGTTTCTCCTGGTGGCAATGCCTACGGTGAAGAAATGACCGCTACTTGCCTGCGTGACCTCGATTACTACCTCCGTCTAGTTACTTATGGAATC
>DATNQN010000077.1 GCA_036703985.1 Leptolyngbyaceae cyanobacterium | reverse complement strand
CCCATCCCCCCACCTGCCCATCCCCCCATCCCCCCATTTTAGGGCTAGGATGTCTTTGGGCTATTCTGGAAGAGGCTCATATTACGATCGTGGCGGTGCATCCCAATTATCGCCGTCAAGGTTTGGGGCAAGCACTGCTATTATATTTGTTGTCCTCAGCCAAACAACGCGGTTTAGAAAGAGCAACCCTAGAGGTAAAAGTCTCTAACCAAGCAGCGTTATCTATGTATGAAAAGTATGGCTTTCGCGTAGCAGGGCGGCGACGAGGATATTACCAAGATACTGGTGAAGATGCCTTAATTCTGTGGCTAAGCGGGATTCAATACCCGGAGTTTGCCAAAAATCTAGCCCGATGGTCGAAGCAAATTCAGTTTTGTCTTACTTCATTTGGCTGGGATTTACATTGCCAATTAATTCATCAATAACTAGAAAATAAACAATTGGCAAATACACAAAACTTTAATAAATAAAATTGTGACGACTTAGTAAAATCTCTTAACTCAAAAACGTCGATCCCCAATTTTGTCTATCGGCTATCCGTACTCGCTCTTTACCTCAAGAGTATGACAGCCGAACAAATTCCCTATGTTAGAATCAGCTTACCGGAACTCAGCAGGTGATGGAAAGCTGCCATGTTTGAACGCTTTACAGAAAAAGCAATTAAAGTGATCATGCTGGCCCAGGAAGAAGCACGTCGCCTGGGACACAACTTCGTAGGTACAGAACAGATCCTATTAGGTCTAATTGGAGAAGGAACTGGCGTCGCCGCCAAAGTACTCAAATCAATGGGCGTCAATTTAAAAGACGCTCGTATTGAAGTAGAAAAAATCATTGGTCGGGGTTCTGGATTCGTTGCTGTTGAAATTCCGTTTACTCCACGGGCAAAGCGCGTTCTGGAGTTATCCCTGGAAGAAGCACGTCAACTAGGGCATAACTACATCGGCACGGAACACCTGCTTTTGGGCCTGATCCGGGAAGGGGAAGGGGTAGCAGCAAGAGTACTGGAAAATCTAGGCGTTGACCTCTCCAAAGTCCGAACTCAAGTGATTCGGATGTTGGGTGAAAATACGGAAGTTACCGCAGGTGTACAGCCAGGTCGTACTAAAACACCGACTCTCGATGAGTTTGGCTCGAACCTAACCCAGATGGCTGGGGAAGGCAAGCTAGACCCAGTAGTAGGTCGCCAGCGGGAAATCGAACGGGTAATCCAAATTTTGGGCCGCCGAACCAAAAATAACCCAGTGTTAATTGGGGAACCAGGGGTAGGTAAAACCGCGATCGCAGAAGGTCTAGCTCAACGCATCGCCAACAATGACGTTCCCGATATCTTAGAAGACAAGCGGGTAGTCACTCTTGATATTGGTTTGCTAGTAGCGGGGACTAAATATCGGGGTGAATTTGAAGAGCGCCTGAAGAAAATTATGGATGAAATCCGCCAAGCGGGAAATGTCATCCTAGTAATCGATGAAGTGCATACTCTGATCGGTGCTGGTGCAGCAGAAGGTGCGATCGATGCTGCGAATATCCTTAAACCTGCATTGGCGAGAGGAGAACTACAGTGCATCGGTGCCACTACTCTGGATGAATACCGCAAGCACATCGAACGAGATGCTGCTTTAGAACGTCGCTTCCAACCAGTAATGGTAGGCGAACCAACAGTAGATGAAACTATAGAAATTCTCTACGGTCTGCGCGATCGCTACGAACAGCACCACAAGCTGAAAATTTTAGATGAAGCTTTGGAAGCGGCTGCTAAACTATCCGATCGCTACATCTCAGATCGATATTTGCCAGATAAAGCAATTGACTTAATTGATGAAGCTGGTTCGCGGGTGCGTCTTATAAACTCCCAACTGCCACCAGCAGCTAAAGAACTGGATAAAGAACTGCGTCAAGTCCTCAAAGAAAAAGATGATGCAGTGAGATCCCAAGACTTCGATCGAGCAGGGGAACTACGCGATCGGGAAATGGAAATCAAATCCCAAATTCGCGCCATTTCCCAAAGCAAAAAAACCGATTCTCAAGACAAAGAAGTATCGCCAGTGGTGACAGAGGAAGACATCGCTCACATCGTTGCTTCCTGGACTGGCGTACCGGTTAACAAACTGACCGAATCGGAATCCGAAAAGCTGCTGCACATGGAAGACACCCTGCACCAGCGCTTGATCGGTCAAGAAGATGCGGTAACTGCCGTATCTCGCGCCATTCGTCGCGCCAGAGTTGGTTTGAAAAACCCCAACCGCCCGATCGCTAGCTTTGTATTCTCTGGCCCAACCGGGGTAGGGAAAACAGAACTAGCCAAAGCATTAGCTTCCTACTTCTTCGGTTCGGAAGAAGCCATGATTCGGTTAGATATGTCCGAATACATGGAACGCCACACCGTTTCCAAGCTGATCGGTTCGCCTCCCGGTTACGTTGGTTACAACGAAGGCGGTCAGCTAACAGAAGCAGTGCGCCGTCGTCCTTACACCGTGGTGCTGTTCGACGAAATCGAAAAAGCGCACCCCGATGTATTCAATATGCTGCTGCAAATCTTGGAAGATGGTCGTTTGACCGACGCCAAGGGACGCACCGTAGACTTCAAGAACACCCTGCTGATCATGACCTCCAACATCGGTTCTAAGGTCATTGAAAAAGGCGGCGGCAGCTTAGGTTTCGAGTTCTCAGACAACCAATCGGAAGCGCAATACAACCGCATTCGTTCCTTAGTGAATGAAGAACTCAAACAATACTTCCGTCCGGAATTCCTCAACCGGATCGACGAAATCATCGTCTTCCGTCAACTTTCTAAGGACGAAGTGAAAGAGATTGCCGATATCATGCTCAAAGAAGTCTTCAGTCGTCTGGGCGAACAAGGAATCGTTCTGGAAGTAACGGAAGCCTTCAAAGATCGCTTGGTGCAAGAAGGTTACAATCCCAGCTACGGTGCGAGACCCTTACGCCGTGCGATTATGCGCCTCCTAGAAGACGTTCTTGCCGAAGAAATTCTTTCCGCACGCATCCAAAATGGCGATACCGCTGTAGTGGATGTAGACGACCAAGGAACCGTGAAAGTCCGTCAAGGAGAAAAGCGGGAATTACTACCCCAAGCGGCAGAATAATCTTCGGTTTTTAATCGGGGTTTGTCACTAACGAACCTCAAATCTTAACTCACATTCCATTTAGTTATCACAATTAAAAAACGGTAGAAATAACTTCTACCGTTTTTTAATTAAGCAGTGAACTGGTAGTAAGGATAGAATCTGCTGTATCTTTTTACCGCAGATTCCATTTACCTGAAGTACAAGATAGAAAACGAGTTTCTATGTACTACATTTACCTGGAAGCACTATAGCTGTTTAGTTTTCAATACTATTCTGTTGGTAGATGCCGTAAAAGATCGGAACAGTTAAAATAGTTAACTCTACTCAAAATTACTATGAAATTTAATCTCGGTTCTCTATTGCACTACACTGTGCTTGCACCTACAACTATAGTATTTAATTTGCAAATAATCGAAAATCAATATCAAAATATTTGCCAAGAAAAATTACACTTTAATCCCCATTTCCAGTTTGATGAATATACTGCTATTGAATCTAATGGTACGCGCTATGTCAGAATAAACGCGCCAGCCGGAAAATTAGAAGTTTATTATGAAGCGGCAGTAGAATTATACCCTTTTTATTGCGATCCTAACGAGATTTCTGAAATACCGCCTTCTGATTTACCAATGGAAACTCTGCGCTATCTTTATCCCAGTCGTTACTGCCAATCAGACCGATTGTTTGGCTTAGTGCAGAGTGAATTCAGTCATTTATATCCCGGTTATTCTAGAGTAACGGCGATTTGTAATTGGATTTATGAAAAGGTAACTTATCTTTCTGGTAGCAGCGATTCCCAAACCTCGGCTTACGACACGGCGATGGAAAGAAAGGGTGTTTGTCGAGATTTTGCTCATTTAGGAATTGCTTTATGTCGCGCTTTAAATATCCCCGCTCGCTTTGTCAGTACTTATGCTTATAAGTTAAATCCGCCAGATTTTCATGCTTGTTTTGAGGCTTATTTAGGCGATCGCTGGTACTTATTTGACCCGACTCGTTTAGTACCTCTGGATGGATTAGTGCGAATTGGTACGGGAAGAGATGCCGCAGATGTTTCTTTTGCAACCTTTTTTGGTTCGGTGCAGTTGGAACAGATGAAAATTTTTGTCGAACGTTTATCAGAAGAAACCAGGGAACGGCAGGAAAATGATGGTAATCAAGAGATGGCGATCGCAATTGCTTAAGTAAGCAGGAGGTAAAAAGGAAAAGGAAAAGGGTTTTCACTAAGTTTTCTTTTCATGACATCCTTCTGTTTCTCGGCACGTTCCTACTTTAAAACTACGAACTGATGAAAGAGTTTCCTGTAGAGCATTTATATTTTCATCAGTTCGACTCTCACTGATAGGGATTTAACGATGTGATGTACCAACCGTTTTGGTGATAACTAATATACAGTTAATCGAACAAAATTTTGGCTTATAAATCTTTTTACATCAGTGAAGAATTGCTTCATTAGTTAGCAACAATATAGATTTTAGATTAATTAAATTTACTGGTGTACCAGCAAACGATACTTTGGCTCGATAGGCTCACCAACTACTTCTTTACTATAAAACAATTCACGAGATTGCTGCCTAACAATACCCGATACTGCGGCTTCCTGTAACTTTAAAAACGCAGTTAAGTCTTCCGATTCGTACTTGGTTTTTAACAATTTGCGAAGAATATCTTCCGCCTCAACAGTTAAATAACCAGTTGTAAGAGCTTGTTCGACTATATCGCGAATTAACATCATAAATTTTCTCAATTCACTGACTTACTATAGCCAGTATCACGCTTTTTCCCTGACTAACTGATGATGTGACTCTCTCTATTCCTGTGATGTTTCCTTATCCTAGATAGTGATAACTTACGAGGTAGGGAGTGATCGGCTAAACTACACCTTGTGACATAGATCGTGTTTCTACCTCTGGCCAAAGGGGGAAATTCGATCGAGTAAGGGACAAGCTTACGGTTGTCTGTGTTTGTGAGAAACTATGTTAGGGCTTGCTAATGCAACAAGTTTACGATCGAGAAGCTGTTACGCCCTGTTAATTTCGGAGTATCTCAAACACATCTATGGACTATAACCAAAAGGATTTGGCGGATTCTACCCTATCTCAAGTAATCTGGCGTCAATTGAGGGAAAATCTGCTAATTCTATTTGTGGCTCTTACTTTAGCGCTGTTAATTCGGACTTTTGTGGCAGAACCCCGCTACATCCCTTCTGATTCTATGCTGCCAAGCTTACAAGTAGGCGATCGCTTGGTAGTCGATAAACTTACTTACTATTTTCGAGGGCCAACCACTGGCGATATAGTAGTTTTCGATCCTCCCCCACAACTGCAAATCCAAGGATATGCCAAGGATCAGGCTTTTATTAAAAGAGTGATCGGTACTCCTGGAGAAGTGGTGAGTATCAGCAATGGCAAAGTGTATTTAAATCAAAAACCTCTGGCAGAAAATTACATTGCCGAACCACCTGATTACCAATGGGGACCACAAGTAGTTCCCGAAGGAGAATTTTTCGTGATGGGGGATAACCGCAATAACAGTAACGATTCCCACATTTGGGGGTTTTTGCCAAAACAAAATATTATCGGTCGTGCTTGCTTCCGTTTTTGGCCGATCGATCGCCTTGGTGCGATCGCCAGCCAGAAATTAGACTTTTTGAAAAAGGGGATGAACGGGTAAGGGATAAAATCCAAAAGCTCGATCGCATAGAGTTTTTATTGAACGTGCTTTCATCCCCTCGGGGGTGGGGCGGTTGACCTATCAAAAACGCAAATAGTGCATCAATTGACCGACTAAATCCCCTGACAACGATAACCTAACTTGCAAATCGGCTAAATCTCGGTAATTCCCTGCATTCAAGCGATTTTGAACGATAGAGTTAGCTAGGGCATTATCCACAATAGGGATAGCCGTTAACATTTCCACGGAGGCAGTATTCGGATTAACCAATCCAGGAGTATAGATACTTTGCGGATCGTAGTAACAAAAACTAAGAATTGGTTCGAGGTGTTTTAGTCGCTGTACTGGCAAACTAATCGCAGCTGCCACATCTTCCAGACAATGAAATTCTACTCCCGATCGGGATAGGGCAACTAGCGATCGCGCTTGATGGATGGATAATCCGGGCAACCTCAACCAATCATCCACCGTTGCCCGATTCACATCTATTTTGATACCTAAAGAAACCGCGATCGCAATTTCTTCGACTGATTGAAAACGGCAATACGGATCGTTGATGATTCTCGATCGAATTGACCGTTGCTTTTGATTAAGTTCGTGACTCAGCTTTTGGACAGAATTTAACCAATCCCCAAATCCCATAATTGTTAAACCATTTGGTCGAGTAGCTGTCGGCGTTTTTGCTCGAATTCGTATTCGGAAATCAAACCATCTTGACGCAACTGTTCCAACTGGCGAAGCGCGTCAGCAATCGCCTGTACCCGCGCGGGGTCGATACCTGGCTTAATGGTGACACCCCCACTGACATTAAAATTGCGATCGAACTCATCTTGATTTTGAACTAAATACCAAAATCCTTCGATCGCGCTAGCCACATGAGGGATAGGCGTCCAACACAACAGCAAATAGCAAATACCCCACAATGGTTGTCCCAAGTAAAACTTGTGGAGTCCCGAAAGCGGAATTACTGCCCCGCTAAAAGCCAAAATCGCAGCTACTCTTCGACTTTTCGGCTTGCTCAACATTCTGTAGCCCCTAGAACTGGCATCTCTTATTACATATTAATTTCTTCGCTCGGTAAGTTTAGTCAAGAAAAGGATGATTTAGTTATGCCCTTTTTCCCCTTTTCCCCTTTTTAATTGAACCTTAATTGCAGACTGGATTAGAATGAGAGCAGATTCAACCCTATTACCCACTGAATAAAACCTTCAGTCGATCGAAGCACAATGGGATTTTTTGACTCTGATATCGTTCAGCAAGAACTTAAGCAACTGGCTGAGGACTATCAATCCCTCATACAGCTAGGCAGTAACTACGGCAAATTTGACCGAGAAGGCAAAAAGCTGTTCATCGAACAGTGGGAAGCCATTATGGAGCGCTATCGTATTTTTATGAAACGCTTCGAGCTTTCAGAAGACTTCATGGCTCAAATGACCATGCAGCAACTAAAGACCCAGCTTGGTCAATTTGGAATGACACCCCAGCAAATGTTTGACCAAATGCAACTAACCTTAGAACGGATGAAGACTGAATTGGATAAGCAACCGTAAACAGCCCGCCATCAACCCTTGCAGGTATGATGGGGGCTTTAAATTTCCACATCGATCGGCAACTCCAGATCAGGAACGGCGAGGGCGCTTAAACTTGGACGCAGGAGTGAAGTATTCCACTGGTTCGCCCTTCAAAGCTTTCAGCATAAAATTGCGCCAAATGGGAGCGGCATACTGACCGCCCGTTACCCCACTAGCCAAACGCCTATTATCATCTCTACCGATCCAAACCGCTACGGATAATTGGGGTACAAAACCGACGAACCACACATCTCTTTCAGATGAAGTCGTACCGGTTTTACCAGCAGCAGGGCGACCGATGCTGGCATTTTTAGCGGTTCCCGAATTAATTACGGACTGCATCGTGCTACTGATAGAAGCAGATGCCCAAGGATCGAGAACTAACTTGGGTTTGGGCGTGTTATCTAATAAAACGTTGCCTTGCGAATCAGTTACTTGCACGATCAAAGTAGTATCGGACTGCCAACCATTATTAGCGAAGGTAGCATAAGCGCTCGCCATTTCCATCGGTGATAGACCGATCGCGCCCAGAGGTAAAGAAGTGACCGGTTCCATCGGACTCTTAATACCGAGAATACGGCAAACCTCGATCACCTTATCTAAGCCTACAGCCCGTCCCATTTTTACAGCCGGAACGTTCCGCGATACGGCGAGAGCCTGACGAATACTCATTGGCCCAGAGAACGAACCATCGTAGTTTCTAGGTGCATAACCGTTTCTACCATCCCGATAGCGAACTGGAGTATCGTAAACTATCGATTCGGGAGAATATTTACCCGTAGCAAAAGCCGTATAGTAAACAAACGGTTTAAAAGCCGAACCGGGCTGGCGTCGAGACTGAGTTGCGCGGTTAAATTGGCTCTTTTCGTAGTCAGAGCCGCCTACCATTGCTTTGACGAAATGAGTGCGGGGATCGACGGCTGCTAAAGCCAGTTCCGTACCCCACAGTCCGCGCCGTTGCAGTCTTCTATGTTCGTTAGCGATGAAATCTTCTGCCATGCGCTGGAATTGGAGATCGATCGTAGTTTGCACTCGCATTCCACCTTTTTGCACCGCATCCCGCCCGAAACGCTGAATCAATTCCTGAGAAACGGCATCCGTAACGTAGGGCAGTATACTGCCGCTAAACGAAGTAGGTTTATTTAGTTTTAAAGGTTGTTTGCGAGCAGCTTCTTCTTCTTGAGGCGTGATCCAATTTAGCTCTCTCATCCGAGCTAAAACCTGTGCTTGTCGTTGTTTGGACAACTTGTAATTAGTAAAGGGGCTGTAATCTTCGGGTGCTTGAATTAGACCCGCCATCATTGCCCCTTCTGCAAGGTTTAAATCAGAAGCATCTTTACCGAAATAGCTTTGGGCCGCAGTTTGTACCCCATAGTTGTTATGTCCCCAGTAGACTTGATTCAGGTAGAGTTCCAAAATCTGGTCTTTTTCCAGGATTTGCTCTAGCCGAATAGCCATTACTGCTTCTGCTACTTTTCGGCTAAAAGCACGTTTATGAGACAAAAATATATTTTTCACTAACTGCATGGTGACAGTCGAACCACCTTCTACCACGCTACCTTTTTCCCAGTTAGCTCTCACGGCGCGACCGACACTGCTGGGGTTAATACCGTGGTGCAAGTAGAAATGGCTATCTTCAATAGCTAGTACTGCACGCTTTAATTCGGGAGAAATTTTGTTGAGGGGAACGACTTCTCGATTAGCTTCACCGTGGATGCTAGCAAGCAGTTTGCCTTTAATGTCGTAGACGTGAGTTGTTTCAGAAGGGACGTAGCTACGAACAGATCTCACATCCGGCAGGTTTCGGAAGCTAATCGCTAGGCCAACCAGTGACCCAGCTACAATAGAACTGGTTAGCATGGTAAAACCGAGAAGAGTTCCGCCAGTTACCTTAGCAACCGTGTGAACGAAATGATAACCAGGTGCGATGGTGCCGGATGGCTTTTGTCGGAGTGTGTTAGACGACACGGCGATTTGACTTCCTTAAAAAAGTGACAGCAACAAGAGAAGGGGCGACTGGGTAAGTCCTTTGATTGTTATATTCCAAATATTTATGATGACGACAGGAAGATTCTCAAGGGTACGGTTAACTACTGAAATAAAGCCTTGAAAGTTCGAGCGGCAGATTTTTCCTCCAGAAGATCGGAAAATTCCTTGTCTCTATCCAGTTATATAACCGATCGAATTGATTCATCTTCCACTGGAAAGAGATACGACGATCGCAATTTAATAGATTTGCTTGAATTAGCATGATATTCTGGCAGCTTTTTTAGTTATAGTAGTCTGGCTGTTCAGGATTTGTAACGTCAACCCTGGTTATTCGGTAATTGACGATGTATTTGTCATCCGTACCCCAGTAAGTATAAAAAACAAACAGCGCACGATCGACCATCAATTTAGCGAATTAAACCTGACATTGGCAAAGTATGGCCTCCCATCAACCGCCTCATATTACCGAAAATCTCGCCTGGTTGTACCGAGGCGTGACAGAAATTTTTCCTAACGTGACTGATTCTGAAAATCCTCATGAGAATTTGGTACAAAGATTAGGGAAGATAGACCGACCTCTGCGGGTGAAATTAGGTATTGACCCTACAGGTGCCGAAATCCACTTAGGTCATAGTATCCCAGTCCGAAAATTAAGGGCGTTTCAGGATGCCGGTCATACAGCTGTCCTAATTATTGGTGATTTTACCGCTCGCATCGGCGATCCGAGTGGGAAATCAGAAGTGCGACGGCAGTTAACTGCTGAAGAAGTAGCTCAAAATGCCCAGAGTTATTTGGATCAAGTGCGCCCAATTTTAGATTTTGATACTCCCGGACGCTTGGAAGTTCGCTATAACTCAGAATGGCTTTCTGGGCTAGATTTAGGAAAAATTTTAGATTTGTTGTCTACGATGACTGTCGGACAAATGTTGGCAAAGGAGGGGTTTGCACTTCGCTTTGAAAAAGAAAACCCGATTTACTTGCACGAGTTTCTCTACCCGTTAATGCAGGGTTATGATTCGGTGGCAATTCAAGCGGATGTGGAGTTAGGAGGAACTGACCAAAAATTTAATCTGGCTGTGGGTAGAGATTTGCAACGACATTTCGGACAATCACCTCAGTTTGGAATGTTGATGCCGATTTTGATCGGTACTGATGGGGTGCAGAAAATGTCTAAATCTTTGGGTAATTATGTGGGTTTAATGGAAGATCCGCTGACTATGTACTCAAAGCTGGAAAAAACACCAGATGATTTAGTCAAACAGTATTTTGAATTGTTGACTAATCGGTCTTTAGATGAATTGCCAGAAAATCCAAGGGAAAGACAAAAACTTTTGGCTTTGGATATTGTTTCTCAGTATCACGGTAAGGAAGCTGCCGAAAAAGCTCAGGTTGATGCGGGCAATTTAGTAGGTGGAAAAACCACACAAGCTGATACTGTACCGGAGTTTTCCTTAGCTTCCGTCAATTTTCCGGCTAAATTCTTCTATATTGTCAGTGCTAGCGGACTTTGTAAGAGTAGTTCGGAGGCGCGAAAGCAAATCCAAGGGGGTGGTGTACGAATGGATGGGGAACAAGTGACGGATGTGAATCTGAGTTTTGAGTCACCATCGGAATTAAATGGCAAAGTGTTGCAATTGGGCAAAAATAAGTTTGTCCGCTTGGTTGCCACTGAGAATTAGACCGATAATCAGGTTTAGAACGGAAATTAGCGATCGCAACATTAACCAATGACTAATCACAAATGACAAGTGACAAAATAATTGTTCCCCTAGATGTTCCCAGTGAGGAAGATGCGATCGAACTGATCGAGAAACTCCCTCAAGTAACATACTGGAAAGTAGGCTTAGAACTCTTTGTCAGTACTGGTGCAGGAATTCTCACCCAACTAAAACAAAGGCAAAAGCGAATTTTCCTCGATCTGAAATTTCACGACATCCCCAACACGGTTGCTGGTGCTTGTCGCGCCGCCGGTAGGTATGGAGTTGATTTGGTCACCATCCATGCCACGGCGGGAAAAAAAGCACTACAGGCCGCTAAAATTGCTTTAGAAGCAGGGGCGGGAGAAACTGATCAATCAACAATTCCGAAGTTAATCGCCATTACTGTATTAACTAGTTTAAATTCGCGAGAATTAGCCTTTGATTTAAAAATTCCCCTAGAATTGCCCGAATACGCCTTACAAATGGCGCTGCTAGCCAAAGAATCTGGTTTAGACGGGGCAGTTTGTTCCCCTCAAGAAGTGTCTCAACTGCGTGATACTTGTGGAGATGAGTTTTTGCTAGTTTGTCCGGGAGTGCGTCCCCAATGGGCGGAAACGGGCGATCAAAGCCGAACTCTCACCCCCAGCGAAGCGATTAAAGCAGGCGCAGATTACTTAGTGATCGGTCGTCCCATCACCGCTGCACCTGACCCTGTTGCCGCTTTTGCCAAAATTTGCGATGAAATAGCGGATGTTTCATGAAGTTAGAAATTAGGAGTCAAAAGTCGATCGCAAAAAGGCAGATTTTAACGATTGGCTTTTGGCTTTTAATTTGGTTATTAACTCAGAATTCAGCTAACAGCAAACAAAATTTTTCTTGTCCTAATGATGTAGAAACTTTAACCAATATTTTATTAAGAGATTTACCCAGCTACGCTAACCGGGTAACTCAACGTGCGAGAGTAAGAAACAGCAGCATTGAGGTTTATGGTTATTTTATTGTAACTGGTAGGGCTGAATTAGCACCGTTAACACTTGGCCCAGGTGTGTATAGCCCAACCACATCTGATGCAAAAGATAATATTCAACAACTTTTCTTCACTACTTTACAGCGACGATATACCAATACAAAAGCCATCCAAATACAGGATTATCATTGGTTATTTTTAACTAAAAGCGATACTGGTTGGCGATTAGCAATGATGTATTCCATGACTGGGCCTTATCCAGGTGGCAGTCCGCCTACTGCGCCGCGAGAAAGTAGCAATGGGGTAGTTGCACAAGCGATCGAACTTTGGTTAAGAGATTGTCGGGCGGGAAGTATTAGATTTTAAATTTTTAACTGCTGTCGTTGACCAGAAACCCGGTTTTTCTAAGAAACCGGGTTTCTTGAATCCGGAACTACTATCTTATCGGCGATATTCATCCCCACAATCACCGATTAATTGATACAAATTCCGCGATTTATCGGTAACTGCATCAATTAGTTTGTTATCTTCTTCATCAAGACTGAAATCAAACACTTTTGCGTTATCGTCGATATGTTCGGAAATGCTTAATCTAGCACCCACAATTCCACCTGCTACAGTTGGCTTATCCAGAATATATCGCACTGCCACATTGGAAATAGTCACTCCATATTTATCGGCAATTTGCTTAAGAACATTCAGCAATTCTTGAAATAAACTCCATCCTCCCCAAGCATCCACCATATTTTTATATTTCCGCAAGCTAACAGTGGAAAGTTCGCCTCCTCGCGGTTCTGGACTACCCAAATACTTTTCTGATAACAAACCACCGCAAAGAGTGCCGTAAGCCAATAGTTTAATATCATGCTTTTGGCAAAATGGAATCATACTAATTTCCGGACGCCGATCAACTAAAGAAAACTGCACTTGATTGGATACTATCTTGATTCCTGCATTGGTAATAATTTGCAAATTTTCTGTATCAAAATTAGTTAGGGCAAGATGTTTAATTTTTCCCTCTCTCTGGAGTTCTGCCATATATTGCAGCGCATCCAGATAACTTTTATCCCGATATTCCCACCAGTGAAACTGTAGCAAGTCTAAAGAATCAACATCCATCCTTTTGAGGGAAATATTAATGTTATCTTCCACTAACTTGCGAGTCATTTTCATCGGACGAGGCACCCATTTAGTAAAAGCTTGCAAATTAGATAAAGCTTCCTTACCACGGGTAGCAACTAATTGACGCTTGAACTCACCGATAAAATCTTCTGCTGGCCCATAATGGTCGGCTAAATCCCAAGTGGTGTAGCCTGCATCCATGTATTTAAACATAGTAGAAATAGCTACTTTCGAGTCAATGCGTCCGTGAGCACCAGACACTTGCCACATTCCATTTAAAATGCGACAGATATTTAAGTCAGGAGTAAATTGCGATCGGCTTGATTCGGGAAGTTTCATTTTCGTAATATCTCGATCGAAACAAAATGCAGTATAACGGGAAATGAGAAAAAAGAGTATTAGACATCTTGCAAAAGTCAATATAATATTTTTCCATCATCTGCGTTTCATATGCAGTAAAAATATTATCGTGTCACTTTTGCAAGATATTTACTAATCCCAAATCCCATCACCAATTACTAATCCAAGCACCGTGAAAACCGTAAGGTACGCGAGTAGGAATCATAATTCTGGCAATAGGTTCAGATGCCATATCTTTGGCACTAATGACTACTAATTCAGATGTATTTTCTACTTCATCGTAAACAAAAGTAAGCAACCATCCATCATCTTCATCAGTAGCACCAGGTTGAGGCACAAATACTCCTTCTCCGCCATAACGCCCTCGGCCAAATTCATGGGTTTGGGAACTGCCATTGAGGAGGTCGTATTTGATTAAACCATCGAACAAAGGCATTGAACTAGCTGCTGCCTGCGAGGTATAGCCGTAGCGATTTGGACGACCTAAAAATTGTTCGTTTAAGCGAGGAAATTCTGAGGGAACATCATCTAATTTTTCTTCTTTTATTTCTCCAGTGTTGAGATTAAATCGCCAACGATACAACAGAGGTATATCGCTTTGACTATTACTTGGTGAACTGGAAGAACCTAATACAGAAGTGCCTGCCATTCGGCAAGCGATGAGTACAATTTCATCATTTTCTTCATAGGCATTGAGAGTATGGAAAATGTAACAAGATGGAGCGTCGAACCAGCGAATATTGCTATTATCTCCGTGGCGAGGAACAATACCAAAACGGCTAGGTGTCTCTGATTCAAACATGAATCCAGGTTCGCCTCTGTGTAGCCTTTCCGGTCTAAACGTCAGAGGCAAATCCATAAATATAGTGTAGTTTTCGGTGATGGCAAAATCGTGCATCATTACCCCTACTGGTAAGTCAATGGGGACTGTTTTTAACAGTTTTCCATCGGCAGAAACTACGCTGTATTGTAAGTATGGTGGCTGAATCAAAGAGTAGCCAAAAAACATCATTTCGCCTGTTATGGCGTCTACTTTGGGATGGGCAGTAAAGGGAGATTTTAGCTGGTTTTGATAAGTATACGGGCCGATTGTTTCTAATTCGGGTACTTTAATTTGGTGGGGTTCGCCCCCTTCCCAAAGGGCTAACAGACGATTATCATGCCAAACTAATGCTGTATTAGCGGTGTTTTTAAATCCCCCGTAAGGATTATTTACCTGAATTGGTTCTAAAATACCCGTCCAAATCGCATGACCCTCATCATGTTCGATTTGCCATCCTCTTGTTCGGACGTAGCGATTTTGATAAGAGGCTTTGCCATTACTAATATTTACTCCATGTAACATTCCATCGCCATCAAACCAGTGATAGTGACCTTTAGGGGTAAATTGTGGATTGGGGCCATTACGAAGGAATAATCCGTTTAAGGAGGTGGGTAAATTACCGATTACGAGGAGGTCATGGGCTGTTGTCTCTTCTTTGACTGGGGCAAAGTTGCCTTCTAGATAAGGGTTTGCTGTTACTGTAGTCATCGGTTGAGTAAAGTTGGAAGGAAATCGATCGCTTTACTATTTTTAACAAATTGTTACTCAACTGGCGATCCGCTTCATCGTGATTTACACATCAAACAATTCTTTACCAATTTATTTTCGATTTTTAATTGCAGAGGCTACTAACCTAAACCGTGATAAAAAAAACAAGTTTATAATGTTTATCTAACGAGAGTTATCATTCCTGAATATTCTGATGGTGTAACCTACGTCAGGTTGGTAGCTGTTAAAAGCTTGACTATACGTAGAAATTTGCCCGCTGAAGACGATTTTTGATTTTCACTCTACTGCTTTGCAATTCTTTAGTTCTAAAAAATCGCTCGAATTAGTCGAGTCGCTTATAATTTAATATTATTGCCTGGATTTGCCAAAAGTTTATTAATTGGCTTTACAATTTATGACTAACTAAGTAAAAAGTTATTAATAGGTTAAGAGAATGTAATATTTATTAAAAATAGGCGTAATTAAATCCAAACAACAAATGTCAAGAAAACATGAAAAAATGAATGAAAATTTACAAGCGGAATTGATTAAACTCTCAACGATTAATAAAAGGTTAGAAGCTAAAATAAAAGAACGTCGAAAAAACGAATCAACTTTGCAGAAGGCAGTTGAAGAGATTTGGGAATTATATAACAATGCTCCCTGTGGTTATCATTCTTTAGACGATGGTGGTAAGTTTATTGAAATTAACGATACCCACTTGGAATGGTTGGGATATACAAGGGAAGAAGTAATTGGAAAAATGAGTTTTACTAATTTAATTATGCCGGAAGATTGGCCAGTTTTTGATAAAGCTTTTGCCGAACTTAAAAAAAATGGAAAGCTCCAAGAGATTGAATTTAAAATAATACGTAGAAACGGTACTATAATGCCTGTTTTATTAAGCGCCAGAAGTCTTTACGACCGAGAAGGAAATTTTGTAAAAAGTCATGCCACGGTTTTTGATATTACCGAACGCAAACAATTTGAATCTACCTTAAAACGTCGAGATGATATTTTAGAAGCGGTGGCTTATACGGCAGAGCAATTGTTGAAAGCATCGAACTGGCAACAAAGCATTAATCAGGTTTTAGAAAGGTTGGGGCGTGCCGCAGAAGCTAGCCGAGTTTACATTTTTAAAAACAAATCGAGCAACGATCGAACTATATTGACTAGTATGATTTATGAATGGGTTGAGAGAGGAATTCCTCCTTTAATCAATCACCCAGTCTGGCATAATATTGATATTAATTGCTATGGATATGATTTTGTTGACAAGTTGAGTCGAGGAGAAACTTGCTTTGGTATAACGAATAAACTAGATCGAGTTCTCCAAAAAGTACTAAGTTCATTTGATATTTTATCGATCGCGATCGTACCAATTTTTGTTAACCAAAATTGGTGGGGATTTATCGGATTTAATGATTGCTGGGCAGAAAGAGAATGGTCATCGGTGGGATTAGATGCTTTACAAGCAGCAGCAAACCTTTTGGGGGCGGCAATTTCTCGTCAGGAATCTGAAGAAGCTCTTCGTGCTAGCGAAGAAAGATTTCGGAATTTAGTAGAGACTAGCAGTGATTTAGTCTGGGAAGTAGATGAAAATACTCGCTGTACTTATATCAGTCCTAAAATCAAAGAAATATTTGGGTACGAACCAGAAGAGGTTTTGGGCAAGACACTTTTTGATTTTATGACCTTAAAAGAAGCTACTAATTCAAAAACTATTTTAAGTTCTATAGTGGCGATCGCAGGGAGGAAACCATTCAAATCTTTGGAGGCTAAACAAAATCATAAAGATGGTTCTCAAATTTTTCTAGAAACTAGTGGAGTGCCGATTTTTTTACCTGATGGAAAGTTTTGCGGGTATCGCGGAATCGCTCGCGATATCACGATGCGTAAGCACACGGAGGAAGCATTAAGACAAAGAGGAGAAGCATTGCGGTGGAGTCAAGAGAGGTTAGAGCTAGCCACTGTGGCGGGAAATGTGGGAGTATGGGATTGGAATATTCAAACTAATGAAATATATATAGATACTATTCTTAAAACTCAGTTAGGTTATACGGAACTTGATATTGAAAATAATTTAGATAGTTGGTACTCTTTAATCCATCCCGAAGATCGAGAAAAGGTGTTGGCGGCAATTAATGAGCATTTGCAAGGTTTGACGGAGCAATATGAAATCGAGTATCGCAGATTACATAGAGATGGTAGCATTCGATGGTTTATTTCTCGCGGTACGGCAATTTGGGATGACAACAACAAACCTTATCGGATGGCGGGTGCAGATACTGACATTACCCAACGCAAGCAAACGGAAGAAGAGTTGCAGCGCCTCAGTATCCAAAACGAGTTAATTCTGAATTCAGCAGGAGAAGGAATTATTGGTTTAGATACTGCTGGAAACATCACTTTTGCTAATCCGGCGGCTGCCAAAATGCTCGGCTATGAAGTAACTGAATTAATCGATCGCCCTTTATACGATCGCTTACATCATTCTCAACCAAATGCCGCTTATTATCAAATGGATGATTCGCCAATTTATATCGTCTTGAAAGATGGGGTTGCTCGCAACAAAACAGACGAACTATTTTGGCGTAAAGACGGCTCGAATTTTTTAGTAGAGTATGTAATTACACCGATTATCGAAACATTAGAAACTAGTAATAATCAATTAACTGAAATTCCCTCAGAGGATTTGTCTGGATCTATTTCTTTTCCAGTCATTCCCTCTTCTATTAAAGGTGCGGTTGTTACGTTTAGAGATATTAGCGAACGGCGAGTAGTCGAACGGATGAAAGATGAGTTTATTTCCGTGGTTTCTCACGAACTGCGAACTCCATTAACTTCGATTCGAGGTTCTCTAGGTTTATTGTTTTCTGGCAAATTAGGAGAATTGTCAGAAAACGGACATCGAATGTTGAAAATTGCCGTTAATAATACAGACCGCTTGGTGCGTTTAATTAATGACATTCTAGATTTGGAAAGAATGGAATCGGGTAAGATACAAATGCACAAGCAATTTTGCGATCCTTTTGATTTAATTACAGCAGCAGTCGAACTAATGCAAGGGATGGCTGATAAAGCCGAGGTAAATTTATTAGCGATCGCCCCCGCAGAAAACAAAGAAATTGGTAGTAAACAATACAATTTTTGGCCAAATAAAAATAAAAATTTTCTTAAGAAAAGTCAGTTACCTCTATTGTATGCAGACAGCGATCGTTTGACCCAAGTTTTGACTAACTTGCTGAGCAATGCGATCAAATTTTCCCCGCCCGGTACTGCCGTTTACTTAAGTGCTGAACTACAAACAGCTAGCTTGTTTCCTACAGAGAGAGTAGAAAAATTATCTTCTGCTCTTGCCATTTCTCATCCGCCGCTTATATTATTCAAAATAAAAGACCAAGGACGAGGGATTCCATCTGATAAACTAGAATCTATATTCGGTCGCTTTCAACAAGTAGATGCTTCTGATTCCCGCACCAAAGGAGGTACAGGACTAGGGTTAGCCATTTGTCAGAGTATAGTGCTAGCGCACGGAGGAAGAATTTGGGTGGAAAGTAGTGTTGGTGAAGGAAGCACTTTCTACTTTACTATCCCGATCGATCGTCAGTAAGTAAATAAGAGTAAATAAGTATCGCTCGTCAGTAGGTGAACAAGGGTAAATAAGTAATAATTAATTAAGTCATCAAGTGTTTGGCAACTTCCTTCCCGGGTTTTTCACTTTTAAAGTTTAAACTTAATAGTGAAGAATTAGGTATTATGCAGAAAATTCAAAAGTAAGGGAAAAAAGTTAATCAATAACTCAGCCTTTTATGCCTTGGTTGAGGTTGCCATAGCTAAATCTTTAAAAGTCTCGGTGCATTTCAAGAGGGTAGTTAAGCGTTATGAAAAATATACAAGTAGAAGCTCAAATTAGCAACTGCCAAGATTACAAATCATCTGCCTTGGAATCTCCCAGTGCAGACGAACTTGCTGCTCTTGTCAGTTACGAACTCCGCACGCCGTTAACCTCAATTCGGGGTGCTTTAGGGCTTTTGTTGAGCGGTCAACTTGGCCCATTACCCAAACAAACTAAACGATTGCTAGAAATTGCTGTTAATAATACAGATCGCTTAGTACGCCTCACAGCAGCTTTAGAAAAAGAACAGGAACTGCACCCACGCATTCTCAACGCTGCGGCAATGGCGCGGTTTCAAATTGAAAAAGATTTGCGCTTGGCATTAGAACGGCAAGAATTCAAACTTTATTACCAACCGATCGTACACTTGGAAAGCAGCCAAATTACCGGGTTCGAGGCGCTAGCTAGGTGGCAGCATCCTCAGCGGGGAATGATTTCCCCGCTAGAATTTATTCCCGTCGCTGAAGAAACCGGACTGATTCAACCTTTAGGAACGTGGGTGTTGAGGGAAGCTTGCCGTCAATTACATATTTGGCAAAAAGAATTTCCTTCTCAGACGCCATTAACCATGAGCGTTAACATATCCAGCCAACAATTATCTCAACCCCATTTAGTTGAGCAAGTACAACAAATTTTGCAAGAAAGTCCGGTTTCCATTGGTAGTTTAAGGCTGGAAATTACCGAAAGTACGATTATGGAAAATCAAGTAACGGCAAGTACTGTTCTTCGTCAATTAAAAGATTTAGGTATCGTTTTATATATAGATGATTTTGGTACTGGTTACTCTTCATTAAGCCGTTTACATGAATTACCTATAGATGTAATGAAGATCGATCGCTCATTTATTAAACAGAAAAAATGGGACATTATTTGGGCAATGATGATTTTGGCTTATAGCCTGGGTCTAGAAGTAATTGCTGAAGGCTTGGAGACAGAAGAAGAAATTACTTCTATGAAGAATTTAGGATGTAATTTAGGGCAAGGATATTTTTATTCTCAACCTATAGATTCTCAAGCAGCAGCAGCTTTAATTATTCGTTAACTGCCATAGGCGGATAGATAAGCCCAGCAAAATAAGATTGGATAAATTTTCATTATGCTGGCTAAATATCTATTTTAGCTTAATTAAAAAATAGCAAAACAAAGAGCTATTTTACTTAGGTTTCCCCTAATTCAACTAAAGGAAAAATAGAAAGTTTTTGATAATTTTTATATATTTTACCAATTCACTTGTTTTCTTGTCATCAATCTTTCCAGTTGCCCCTACCACAATAGTAAAAGTGACAATGCTTAAGTTAAGTAAATTGGTATTTATTTAGTTTGGTAATTATTTTTATCAATTTACTACAATTTAAATAAAAATGAAGAATCCGGCTCGTGAGCTTCAGCTGATTTGTAGGAAATTTAAATAAAAACGAAATAATTAATTATGGAACGCTATTACTGTTAACTTAGATTTCAATCCAATTGGTTGCGACTTCAGCCAATTTACGCTTGTTTCATACACCTTTAAATCCTAATAATGGAATTCATAAAGATAGGTGTTTTTATATGAGAATTTTGTTAGTGGAAGACGATCCGGCAATGGCAGCCGTTGTCACGGAGTTTCTGACTAAATTACATTACGTGCTAGATATTGCCAACGATGGTCAGGAGGGATGGGAATTTGTAGAAGCTTATACCTACGACCTAATTCTCCTAGATGTCATGTTGCCCAAAATGGATGGTATGACTCTTTGCCGCCGCATTCGATCGCATGGCTACCGGATGCCGGTACTGCTTTTAACCGCTCGTCAAACTAGTACGGACAAAGTAATGGGCTTGGATGTAGGAGCCGACGATTATGTAGTAAAACCCTTTGACTTAAAAGAATTGGGAGCGCGGATTCGGGCGTTGCTGCGGCGGGGAAATTCAGCCCTTTCCCCAGTATTGCAATGGGGAAAACTGCATCTCGATCCCAGTACTTGTGAAGTAACTTATGACAATAAGACGATCCCGCTTAGTCCGAAAGAGTATTCTTTATTAGAGCTTTTCTTACGTAATAGCCGTCGCATATTTAACAGAAGCGCTATCTTAGATCACTTATGGTCGTGGGAAAATCCCCCTGGCGAAGATACGGTGAAAGCTCACATTAAAGGCTTGCGGCAAAAATTTAAATCTGTGGGGGCACCTTCTGATTTTATCGAAACAGTATACGGGATGGGTTATCGCCTCAAACCCTTATCTAATGAAGAACAGGAACAAAATATGCCCCAAATTATTGCGGCTGGATTAGCCGATGATGTGACATCTTGGTTACAGCAGCGATTAAATTTACCCATTCAAATAGCCAGTAATAATGAAAGAACTCTCGATGAATTAGAGCGAGGCAATTGGTCATTATTACTACTCGATCGAAGCGCGATTAGTCCGACGGTCACCAAAGTGCTGGAAGAAGCTTACGCACGTCTCAAACAAGAAAAACAAACAATAGTTTACTGTTTGGAGCGAAGTTTAGGGGAAAAATTGCCCAAAAAACTAGTCGGTTACGTTCTATTTCACCCCTTGGATCGGGAAGAATTAGCTAATATCGCAGCAGAAATTCTGGGCTTATCTTTAGAGCCTCTTGTCAAGCAACCAGCTGAACAATATCGGGAAAGAAAAAAAACAATCCAATCGGAAATTGCCCAACTTCCGGCGAGCGATACTTTTTCTGCTAGCTTTTCGATGCCAGAAAATCAAAGAGCGACGGAAATTGCATCTTTACAATCTGCTGTCACGGGACTCTGGGAAAAATTCAAAGACAAAATTATTGCTAGGCTGGTAGCTCTCGAACAAGCTAGTGCTGCTTTATTAATCGGAAATTTACCTGAAGAATTACGCCAAGAAGCGATCCGAGAAGCTCATAAATTAGCTGGTTCTTTAGGTACTTTTGGTTTTGCAGAAGGCTCATCCATAGCGCGAGAAGTCGAAGAATTATTACAAATAGAAAGTTTAAGAACGGACAATTTAGATGGGAAAAAATTAACTGATGAAGTTGTTGATAGTAGATTTTCTCCCGCTCATTATTCGATAGCGGTTCGCCTTCATAATTTGGTAGTTGAATTGCATCAACACTTAGAGAACGCTTCTGGTGAAAAAATTCCGGTTGCTAATTCAGTTGCTCGGCAACCTGTTTTATTTGCCAATCAGCAACCCCGGTTATTAATCGTAGAAGAGGATATAGAATTAGCCCAACGTTTAGTGATGGAAGCAGCTGCTTGGGGAATCCACGCTGACAGAGTGAAGGATTTGGTTGCCGCAAAAAACACGATTCAAAACGCTCATCCAGACTTAGTTTTGCTGGATTTGTGTTTTAGCGATTCATTTCAGGATGGGCTGGCTCTTTTGAAGGAACTGTCGAGGGAAAGTTTGCCGGTACCGGCGATCGTTCTGACATCGCGAGATAGTTTAACCGATCGCGTAGAAGTCGCGCGTTTGGGTGGTTGTGCTTTTTTACGAAAGCCAATTCAACCGACTCAAATCATGGAAGCCGTGAATCAAGTGTTAGAGCAAAGTCGTCGCAAAGATTTGAAAGTGATGGCAGTAGATGACGATCCGCAAATTTTGACTAGCTTGGAAACTTTGTTGCAACCTTGGGGACTTAAATTAATTACGATTAACGACTCGCGGATGTTATGGGATACTCTAGAAGCTACCGCGCCGGATTTGCTGGTTTTGGATGTGGATATGCCGCACATTAACGGTATCGAACTTTGCCAAGTGATCCGAAATGACCCTAAATGGAATAGCTTACCCGTTCTTTTTTTATCTGGTCGTCGGGATGCCGATACGATCGAGCGAGTTTACGGGGTGGGGGCTGATGATTATTTGCACAAGCCAATTGCCGGTGAAGAATTAGTGACTCGCATTTTTAATCGTTTGCAGCGCATCCAAGTTTTGCGAAGTATTGCTGAAACGGATATTTTGACTGGGATTGCCAATCGGCTGAAGTCAACTAAAGATGTGGAGCGGTTATTGAAGTTGGCAAACCGTCATCGGCAACAGTTTTGCTTTGCTGTATTGATTTTAGATTCGGTTGGGGAAGCCGATCTCCTCGAATATAAAATTTTACAACGGTTTGGCAAATTGTTGATGCACCATTTCCGGGCGGAAGATGTGGTAGCGCGTTGGGGTTTGACGGAGTTTGTGGTTGGGATGTACGGGATTACTAAAGAAGTTGCGATCGAGCGGCTGACACAGTTAATCCCGATCTTGCACAAAGAGCCTGTAGTCCGCCCATTAGGGGAGAAATCAAAATGGCCGATCGCTTTTAGTGCTGGTGTCGTGCAGTACCCGGATGATGGTGCTGACTTGCTAGCTTTGTATCAAAATGCACATCAAGCTCTGACTCGAGCCAAAACTTCTGGAGGCGATCGGATCGGTCAGTATTCATCCTTTTAATTAAATAAAAAACTGTAAACTTTTTTACCTATGATTATCTAGTCATGGTAAGTATTGTGCGATCGTTTTTAATCGCTATATTTATGGGTTTGATAAACAAAGAACTAAGCGAGATGAAAGGATAAAGGAGAAGAACGCTGAAAATTCAGTAATTTACCCTTAATTACCTGATTTTCCGCCTAATAGGGCAACAGCCGATCTGTGAAGTCCGATCGCTAGGAATACAAATCAGTTTATTTTATAGCTGGAGGTTTGCTTCAGCTATTAAATTTTCAATCTAAGATCTAAAATCTAAAATCGATATGATGGCCAAGCGAATTTTAGTTATTGATGATGAGGACGATATCCGAGAAGTTGCCCAGCTTTGCTTAGAAACCGTAGGCGGCTGGGAAGTAATTACGGCGGCGTCTGGTAGTGAAGGATTGCTATTAGCCTCATCTGAAGCACCTGATGCGATTCTTCTCGATGTGATGATGCCAGATATGGATGGCCCTAGCACGTTTCAAAAGTTACAGGCAAATCGAGCAACTCAACATATTCCGGTAATTTTATTAACTGCGAAAGTACAGGCGTCAGAACAGCGCAGGTTTGCCAATTTAGGGGTAAAAGCCGTGTTTGTGAAACCTTTCGATCCGATGAAGTTGCCAATACAATTGGCAGAAACTCTGGAATGGGAATTTTAGCGATCGCGGCTTTTCTGTAAAAATGGAATTGGGGATGGGTAGTTGCGATCGTTCTCGTGCGGGGATATTTGCTTGAATAGGGAGGGAAAGAGAAAGGCGAATCGATCGGAAACGATCTTCACATCATCCCGACGCGAGATCGGTAGTCGGTTTTTCCGGCAATTCACGTTCTGCTAGCAAAGAAATTACGCTAAACAATGACTTTTTAACCAAAAATCGGCAAAATACGGCGATAAATAGCAAATCAGCCCCAAAAAAATTCACTCTGGCGGTATTTACGCTGCAAAGAGAAGCGAGGAAGTCATGTCACCTTCCATACTATTTTACGATCGCGATACTGCTGGCAGACAGCTAGCCGAAGCTATTGAAATAGAAATCTTCAGGATTCGAGAACGCGGAATCTCTGCAAAGCCGATCGTTTATGCGTTACCTCGCGGTGGTTTACCCGTGGCGGTACCGGTCGCGCTGAAACTGAGATGCCCTTTAGATGCGATCGTTGCCAAAAAAATTACCCTACCCCAAGACCCAGAACTGGCAATTGGTGCGGTGACGGCGAACGGACAGGCTATTTGGTCAAATCGCTGGCGATTATCGCCAGATCTTCCGGATTTACAACAAGCCCTTCAGCAAGCTCAACAGAAAGCTCAAAAGCAGTACGAAAGATTAGCCGTATATTGCCCGAAGGTTAGCGCTCAAGGTAGGATCGCGATCGTCATCGATGATGGAATTGCCACCGGGATGACCATCGCAGCTGCTACGCAAGCTTTGCAAGCTGAAAAACCAGAGCAAGTTTGGATCGGTACTCCCGTAGCGCCTTTAGCTGCGCTCGAATTCTTACAGCAATTGTGCGATCGGGCGATCGTATTGGCAACTCCCGATCGTTTCTTTAGCGTCAGCCGTTTCTATGAAGAATTCAACCAAGTCGAACTAGAAGTTGCTGCTACCTTGTTACAAAAAGTCAATCAACCACCTTCAACCACGGATCGATCCCTACATCCCTAACAGGCGGAACAGCGCGATCGGGATATGTAAAATTATGATAAATTTTTCTTATTTTTAAGAAACACTCCTTAAGATAGAGATAAAATATGCAAATAAAACTTAGCATTTAATGTTTTATCAAAAATTCTTCTAATTTTTTTCTCAAACAAGCTAAATTAAATACCAATCAATTAGTCAACAGGTTAGTACTGGCGCATATAGCCATGACCTTTAGCCGAGCGAACCATGTAGAAAGCACTCCAACCAAAACCCTAAGCAATCCATCTTGGGTCAGGCGGCGGCAAGCTAGATGGAAATGGTAGCAGAAGTGATTTTAACCACATCCGAACAGAATGGAAACTTGGAAAATAGCTACAGCTTAGGAGCCAATCATTATATGATCTCGATCTTTAAACTCAAGGGAATCACCCCCTGTCGTGGTATAGCTAAGTTTGGATTGGCTTCACCATTGCTCGGCATCCCCAGCTAGGAGGAATCTCTGTGAGCCGATTGCTGCGGGTTTTGTTGATAGAAGACTCAGAGGATGACGCCTTATTGGTGCTACAACAGTTGCAGCAAGGCGGTTATACCCTACAAGTGAAAAGAGTAGAAACGGCCCTAGCCATGAAAGCAGCGCTTCAAGAAACATGGGATATCGTGATTGCTGACTATTCCCTTCCTCAGTTCAATGGGTTGGCAGCATTAAAGCTAGTGCAAGAAACCGGGCAAGACCTACCATTCATCATCGTATCGGGACATATAGGTGAAGAGTTAGCAGTAGCGGCGATGAAAGCAGGCGTTCACGACTACGTAATGAAAAACAATTTAACGCGCTTACTGGTGGCGGTGGAGCGAGAATTGCGAGAAGCATCGGTGCGGCAGGAACGACAAAGAGCAGAATTTGAAACCCGCCTGTTGCAGAACTTAATTCACTCGATGATGGATTTAGATGATTGCGATGATGCCTTAGAAGTAGCAATTCGCCAAATCTGCGACGCTACTGGTTGGAATTATGGAGAAGCCTGGATTCCCAATGCTAGCGAAACGTTCTTGGAGTGTTCTTCGGCTTGGTATAGCTGTAGCGATCGCCTGATTTTATTTCGCCAACAAAGTGAAAAACAAACCTATCCACCAGGGATCGGTTTGCCGGGAAGGGTGTGGGTATCTAAACAACCAGAATGGCATCGAGATATTTCTATTCAACCAGCCGATCTTTTTCCCCGCGCCGCCGCTGCTAAAAAACACGGGCTGAAAGCGGCGCTGGCAATTCCGATTATGGTAGGCGATCGCGTTTTGTCAGTGCTGGTTTTTTTAATGTTTGCCATCCGCGAAGAAGACAAGCGAATGATAGAAATCGTCACCACGGGAATCGGTCACTTGGGATCGATTTTGCAGCGCAAATGGACGGCGGCAGCATTAAAAGCCAGCGAACAACGTTTTCGATCGCTGATTGAAAATGCTTCCGATATCATTCTCATTTTAGATGCCGAAGCAGTTTTAACCTATGTCAGCCCTTCCGTCAAAAGGATTTTGGGATACATTCCCGAACAAGTAGTCGGTAGGAGTGCGTTTGAATTTATTTCTCCAGAAGATCTACTCAAAGTATCTCGCGCCCTCGAAAGATCCCGCGCACAACCTAATATCAGTCAGCCTCCCATCTCGTTAAAAGTACAACACGGTAACCGCCAGCATTGTATCCTGGAAGCGGTGGTCACCAATCTTTTAGACGATCCGGCTGTCAGTGGTTTAGTAGTCAATTGCCATGAAGTTACCCAATGTAAAGAAGCAGAAGAACTATTGCGACGCTACGCATTTTATGACGCCTTAACCGGGTTACCCAACCGTACTTTATTTTTAGATCGGTTGGGAAAATTGTGCAAAACTACCAAAGAGCAGAATCACACCAAAGCAGAACGAGAAAATATTGTTGCTTCCGGTTCCCATACCCTGAGTTCTGCACCGAAGTTTGCCGTTTTATTTTTGGATCTCGATCGCTTTCAGGTCATTAAATACAGTCTCGGACACTTAGTTGCCGATCGGCTATTAATTGCTACCGCTCAACGTCTGGCGCAAGTTTTAAATCCCGAATGCGATAACACCGCGATCGCGATCGGTGAATATCAAGAAGAATTACCGCAAAATCATTTGATCGCGCGGGTAGGAATCGATGAATTTGCTTTACTGCTGGTGCAAATTCGCGAAATCGCCGATGCGATCCAAATCGCCAACAAAATTCATGCCAGTTTAGCAGTACCGTTTAATTTGGATGGTCATGAAGTATTTACCACCGCCACTATTGGCATTGCCCTGAGCAATACCGGTTACGATCGCCCGGAAGACTTTTTGCGTGCTGCCGATACAGCCCTCTACTACGCTAAACTTCAGGGTACTAGTCCTAAATCTGCCATATTCGATATCAGTATGCACGCTCGGGCAATGGCAGGATTACAATTAGAAACCGATTTGCGAAGAGCGATCGAACGCCAAGAATTCGTCGTACACTATCAACCGATCGTTTCCCTGTTCACTGGTAAAGCGATCGGTTTTGAAGCGCTAGTACGCTGGCAGCATCCTCAACTAGGTTTAGTTTCTCCAGATGCCTTTATTCCCCTCGCTGAAGAAACCGGCCTAATCATACCTCTAGGAACTTGGGTACTAGAAGAAGCTTGTCAGCAAATGGCGAAATGGCAAAAGCAATTTCCTAGTTTAGAGCCTTTTTCCATCAGCGTAAATATCGCGGGTTTGCAATTAGCACAAGCAAACTTCATTCAGCAAATCGATCGAATCTTACAAGAAACTGGTTTGCCCGGTAGTGGATTGAAGCTGGAACTAACCGAAAGTATTCTCATGAAAACCACCGAAGTTACTTTCCTGCTCAAACAACTGAAATCTCGTCAAATTCTGTTATCTATCGATGATTTTGGCACGGGATATTCTTCCTTAAGCCGACTGCATCAATGGCCTTTAGATACTTTAAAAATCGATCGTTCATTTATTAATAGACTTATTGTTGGAGAAGAAACTTTAGCACTGGTCAGAACGATCGTTTCCTTAGCTGATAATTTAGGCTTAGAAGTAATTGCAGAAGGAGTAGAAAATGCCGAGCAAGCCTACCAACTCTGGGCGCTACAATGCGAAGCCGCCCAAGGTTACTTTTTTTCTCGCCCTTTAGCTAGCGAAGCCGCAACTGCCTGGTTAAAAGATAAACTAAAAACCAATAAAACCGCCCGCAATTCCCCACCATCTTAAAGTTCATAGCTAATAATTTAGTAAAAATTAATTCATTCAACCCCTTCGGGGAATTCAAAATTATTAATTCAAAAAATGGGCATTTCGAGAATGATAAAGTCTTCTCTAAAAACTTTTTAATGGGATGATTTGACAATTCAAGCCTTTACCACAAACTGTATAATAACTAGGAAATTCAACATTTCCAAATGAGAATGTCGGCAACTATCCCTTCTATAGCAACATCGATTCCCGGTTCGTACTGGCAGTGGCGCGACCAAAAAATCTACTACGTGCGGGCTGGACAGAGACACTCTCAACGCCCACCGTTGCTTTTAATACATGGATTTGGTGCTTCCACAGATCACTGGCAAAAAAATATCGCCGGACTCAGCAAAGATTTTGAAGTTTGGGCAATTGATTTACTTGGATTTGGACGTTCGGCTAAACCAAATTGGCCATACAGTGGCGATTTGTGGCGCGATCAATTACATGATTTTATTACGCAAGAGATCGGTCAACCAGTCGTTTTGGCAGGCAACTCTTTAGGTGGATATGCAGGTTTGTGCGTAGCTGCACAACGTCCGAATACGGCGGCGGGATTAGTTTTAATTAATAGTGCTGGGCCATTCACTGAAATCGAACCACAGCCGCAACCAGATATTACCAGAAAAATTTGGGGAGAAATTGTATTAGCCATTCTGCGTCAACCTTGGGCTAATTTTTTACTCTTTCAATACGTGCGACAACGTTCGGTGATTCGTAAAACTTTGGAAAAGGTTTATCTCGATCGAAGCGCTATCACGGATGAATTGGTAGAAAATATTTATCGCCCTTCATGCGACCCCGGTGCGGCGGAAGTTTTTGCTTCTGTATTCAGCACTCCTCAAGGTGAGAAAGTCGATGTTTTACTACAACAGCTAACTTGTCCTTTGTTACTAATTTGGGGAGAAGGCGATCCTTGGATGAATGCAAAAGAGAGAGGTTCTAAGTTTCGCAAATACTATTCTCAACTGACAGAATATTATTTACGCGCAGGGCATTGTCCTCATGATGAAGTACCGGAACAGGTAAACGCTTTGATGAGCGAATGGGTGTTAGCTAATTGTTGAGAGAAAAGGAAAGAGGTTTAAAAAACACAAAAGCTTGATTCAAATATAGCTTTTGTATTTTTCTTCTTTTATGCCATATCTGCTAAAACACTTACGATTATGAAGGTTGGTTTGAGGCTCCGAAATCCAACCTTCATCAACTTCGTATTGGGTTCAGAGATAGTGAAACCCAACCTACAATTTGTAACTGGCACATTAAACAACGTACCTCAACTTGCGTAAGTCATCCAAGTGACAAATGACCACTACCGCCAATTTCCCACTAAAACGTAAGGAGCCCAAAAATAGGGGTTATTTCGGAAACGACGTACTTTTAAAAGGCTTCGCTGGGCCCGAGCAAGCGCTTCAGCTTTACTAACATTAGAGGCGATCAACTCTTGATAAAAGTTTTCCATTAAAGTTGCTGTTGAGTCGTCGTTTACTCGCCACAAAGTTGCTAAAGTACTGCGTGCCCCTGCGCGTACAGCTACTCCTGCTAACCCTAAAGCGGCTCGATTGTCTCCATCTGCGGTTTCGCAAGCGCTGAGAACTAATAATTCGATCGGGCGAGATTCTTCTTGCTGTCTCCTTCTTAATAAGTTGTCTAATTGCTTAACGTTAATTTCATCATCCCAAGTGAGAATAAACGTTTTTTCAGCTTGGGAACTAAATTTACCATGAGTAGCAATATGCACGACAGGGAACGCAACTACATCCAATGCTTGTTGTAATTTATTATTAGTAAAATCTTCATTGAATAGCTTTTCGCCGGATACTTTAGCAGTAATTTCTGTCAATTCTCGTTCTACATTGGGAAGTGGAGAAAATCCTTGACGCGCTACTGATAACCCAGCCGTTAACACTTTAAATTGCTTTTGCGCTAAAGGTTGAGGTGGTAGTAACTGTAGTCCGGGAGTGAGAGCTATGTTGTACTTTTCAACTAAATATTGCTCTCCGTCGTTTAAGGCGGCCATTGGGATATTTCGCAATAAACCATCGAGTACGAAGACTAAAGTTTCGGCATTATTTTGTTTTAAATCTGCTTCGGCAGGCCGAATTATCCAGTCGTAAACTTGTTGTAAATTAGTGATAACTTCTTTAGTGTTGGCATCAATTCTCCCAATATCTTGTTGTAAGTTATCGAGGAGTTCTTCAACTTCTTTCTGAGTTTTAATAGTGCTGTAAAGACGGAGATAAGAATTTGGGAAAGCGGCAATTACTGCTAATCTCTCTTTGAGAATAATCGGATAAATTACAACGGCTTTAGTATCTACTTGGTCGATTTGTACTGGTTTGGCATCTAGACAAGCTTCTTGGAAGAAATTATCTAGTTCGGCTAGTTGGAGCGATTCAATTACTTGACGCGCTTGCAGTAAAGTTTCCGGGCTAGGCTCTTGTTCTGTGCTAATTAGTAATTCAACCAATTCTCGATAAACTGGTTCTACGCTTTCGCGAAAAGAGAATTGGACATCTGGATTATCGGGATTGATTGCTACTAAGTCGCTACGTAGAGATTTGAGCGTTTCTACGGCGGCGTTATAAGCTTTAATTGCTCCTTTGGGATCTCCTTTCGCTTTGAGCAGTCTTCCTAATTGCCATTCCCAGCGATAAGCAACGTCAGAAGCATTAAGTGATTGTGCCAAAACTAGGGCTTGTTCTGTTAAATCGAGGGCTTGCTGATTTAGCGTTTGGCTGGTGGACGCTTGGGCGCTTATTTCGTATAGTCTGCCTAAATTTCCGAGGGCGTAAGATTCAGCTTGTAAGTCTTTGATGTTTCTGGATTCTTTGACTGCGTTTGCTAATAAATCAGCAGCTTCTCGATCGTAATTAATAGCAGTTTGAGAATTGGTGGTTTGGGTTTGTTTTTCTGCTAGTTTGGTTAAGGTTTGAGCCAAGTTGATTTTGGCATAAATGCCTCGACGACTGGTTGGTAATTCGTTGATGATAATTTGCGATCGCAAAATTTCCGCTGCTGCCAACTGCTCGTTTTCTACTAACAAACTAAGCTGGTTTAATTGGGCTTGAATGCGACTAATTGGCGAAGCCGCTACTTTAGCGGCTTCTTGATAAGCAGCCAGTGCAGCGCCAATTTCTTGTTTAGCAGCATTTCCCTCGGCTTTAGCGGCGATCGCTCTGGCAGTATTCGCTAAACTAAATTGGGCGGCGCTAATGGCAGGCTGGGATTGCAACTGTTGCGCTATAGTTAAACTTTCTTGTAACAATTTGCGCGAGTCTGACAATTCTCCGATGACTCGCAAAGCATTACCTAAACTACGCAATCCAGTGGCTTTAACTAAAGAATTGGGTCGCTCTTTCAGAGATGTTTCGACTTCCTCTAAAGTTTTTCTGGCGCGACGGTAAAGCCCCATATATTGAAGAGCTTGCGCTTGGTTAATTTGGCTGCCGATCGCACCTTCTAGATCGCCAATTTTAGTATAAATTGCTGCCGCCTCTTGCCAACTACTTAAAGCCGATTCCGGTTGCCCTAAAGATAATTGTAAATGGCCTCGAGCATTGAAAGCTTGAGCGAGAATCAATCCTGAGTTGCCATTGCTTTGTCCGGAGTCCCGGAGCAGGGATATACTGGATGCGATCGCATTTTCAGCTTCCTTTAACTTCCCTAATTGCTGATAAGCTAAAGACAAATAACTCAGCGCCTGCGCTTCATTCAGTTTATCTCCAGCAGATTGAAAAACCGAAATCGCTTGTTGCCAAACTTCTGCCGATTGGGAAAACTGTTCGTCTTGGAAAAATTTTCTGCCCTGTTCCAGCAACTGTTGAGGATTGGTAGCAGACAACTGAACCGTACTAATTGACGATTGCTGAAACTCTTCTTTTTTATTAATTACCGATTCATCATTAACTGGCAGCGTATTTACTTTAGTATCCGTCAAAGCTAACGAAACCCCTGCACTAAAAAGCGCTGCCAAAAACGCCAATCCAACTCGGACTAGCCACTTATTAATTCGACGGCTATACAAAAATAACCGAGACACTTTTTTTTGTAGAAATTTTAGTTTAACGAACATGGCATTGCTGTTGTGTAATTCCAGAACTTTGCGGTGTTACCTTTGGCGCTTGCGCGACTAATTCTACTTTGCCTTGATAGTTAATTATCCATCCTTGAGCTTCTCTAATTAGGGAGTTAGTGATTTTTGATGGGGATGGAGTATCAATACTTCTTCCCTGCACTTCTTCTCTCCCTCTCAAATCTACCCAAGTAGCTTCCTCACCCAAAGCTTCATTCGGGCTAGGAGGTAAACCACCCCTACCAGTGACAATAAATCGGCTGGGTTGGGAATTGTTACGGTTACAGCTAGAAGCAACTAACCTAGCCGCATCAACTACATTTTCTGGCAATTCTATCAAACCCGCACTGGGGTCAACATCAGGAGTATTAATTTCTACACTACCCTGTAATTGCGGGTCTCCTTGTTGCGAAATAGCCGTAACGTCACTAGTCAAAAATACTTCTCGCACCGCTTTATTAATATCGTTAATATTTCCTATTTCTTCCCTAGTAAGTTGAGAAGCACCAAAAATTCCTTTCGTATTGATAGCGACTTGGCCTCCTCTACCGGAAAAAGCGTTAGCAGTAATATTACTATTGTTTAAAGTTACCAAGTTACTAGTATTGATAATTATATTGCCCCCATCTCCCCCTTCACCTTCTTTACCAGCAGAAGTAGAAATATTACTATTATTACGTACCAGAATTGAATCTTCCGCTCTCAATGTAATATTTCCTCCATCTCCTGATGTAGTATCGGCAAATATAACAGCTTTATTATTCAAACTAGTAGATGCACTAGTAATATTGATATCTCCTGCATTTCCTATCCCTGCATTACTAGTTGCTAAAGAAGCATTATCATCAATAATTACTGCTGCTGCTTCAATATTAATAGTACCTGCGTTACCGGAAGCTTCTTTGCTGACATCGCTATAAATACTGGTGTTTTCACCTGTGATATCCACCATACCAGTCACGGTTAAAAATACGTTGCCAGCATCTCCCGATCCAAAGGTACCGGCATTTATTTTAGCACCATTACTTAAGGATAGATTGTCAGCATAAATTTCTACGTTACCCGCATTACCTTCGCCTTTAGTAGCAGCGATCAAGATAGCTTTATCTCCTGAAATGGCAACTGTTGACGCATCAATTAAAATTTCTCCTACCTCTATCTTACTGCTATTGATTGCATTTGTTCCTTGAGAAGCGAAAGTCGTAGCTGTGATTTCACTATTATTAATATCGATCAAATTATTAGCAAATATTCCTACAAATCCAGCAATTCCACCTGCTTTAAGTTCGCTGTTATAAGCATTACTAGCCACGTTAGTACCGTTGACAATGCTTATACTATCTTTAGCGGATAAAACCACGCTTCCAGCATATCCCGAACCAGTGAGAGTAGTACTTAAAATTGCTTTGTTTAAATTTATTGAATTTGCCTCGATCCCGATATTTCCACCCAAAGCAAACTGGTTTATGATGTTTTCCGAATTATTTCCTTCGGAGCCACTAAAACCAAAATCAACTTGAAATTCGCCATCTTTAATCCCCAATAATGAACCAACCTTACTTTCAGCGGAAATTTTGCTGTTGTTAATTTCAACTAAATTAACGGCACTTAGATAAATATATCCAGCCGTTCCCCCCGTTTCTACTGCATCACTAATAATTTTACTTTCGTTGGCTATCGAAACATTATCATTGCCAATAATATTAATATTTCCAGCTGACCCAGGCCCAGTAATAGTAGTACTTAAAATAATTCCATCTAACTTAATAGAGCCTGCTTCTATAGTGATATTACCGCCATTAGAAAGCGAACTTGCCTGATTGCTGGAGTCTGGCTGTTCGTTTTGGGTTAAACTAAGATCGGTATCCGCGTTAGCAGCCTGCAAAATTATGTTTTGTTCGGTTCCTAAATCGCTGGGTTCGCTAAACAAATTCCAAGTTTGAGCAGTAATTTTGCTGTTAGCAACTTCAATTAAATTTCCTGATTTTATATAAATATTTCCAGCCGTTCCGCCTGGTCTGGTAGCATCACTAGTGATTTTACTATCATTAGTAATCATCACGCTGTTTTTGGCAGTAATTTCGACGAAACCAGCTAATCCAGAAGTAAAAATTGTAGTGCTTAAATTAGCGGCATCTAATTTAATTGAATTGGCTTCTATGAAGATGTTACCACCAAGAGAAGAAATTTCTTGAGTTCCTTGATTTAAAGAGAGCGAATCGTGATTATTTGCTGTTTCCGCAGTTTGAGCTTGTAAAATATTCTCTTGCCTGTTGGCATTTAGGGACTGGGAAGAACTAGAACTTTGAGCGGAGATTTTACTGTCGGCAATCTCAACTAAATTGCCAGCGCTGATGTAAACGTTACCAGCAGTTCCACCAGATTGAGTAGAATCGCTAGAAATTTCGCTTTTATGGCGAATAAAAACGTTTTCTTCGGCAATAAAATTGATATCTCCCGCTAATCCAGCGCCAAAAATTGTCGTACTAAATTGTACTTTATTTAATTGAATTGCACTGGCATCGATCGTGATGTTGCCAGGACTAAATAATGATATTTCTGATGTAGTTTGAGGAGCGGCTTCTCCTAAATTATTATAACTTTCAGCGGTAATATAGCTATTAGAAATATCAGCTAAATTGCCAGCTTTGATATAAATGTATCCAGCGGTTCCACCAGAATTGCCATTGTTGTAAGCATCGCTAAAGATATTGGTATTTTTGAGAGAAACTGTATTGCCGGATTGAATTGATACGTTTCCGGCTGTTCCGTTGCCATCATTGCTACTTGTCAGTGAAACGTTATCTATTAAAACCGAGTCGGCGGCGGAAATGGCAATATTACCTGCGCTACCGCTATTGCTATTTTCAGATGTTGAGCCTATATCGATCGGTTTTTGATTGCTTTGAAGTTGGCTGGCAGAAATTGCGATCGCTCTGGTAGCATCAAGGGTAATATCCCCTGCCATAGAGTTAGCGGTATCCCCACCTACAGCTATTCCCGTAGTTAGGCGGCTTTCGCCTAAAATCGTGATATCGCGAGCAAAAATCGAAATTCCACCGCCACCACCCTTAAAAACATTAACTTCTGCTTGATTGGCAAAAGATACATCTGCACGTTCGATACCATTTGGAAATTCTACAGAATTAAAATTTCCCGTTCCTCCATCGATATTTATTCCTACCGTTCCAATTCCAGAAACTCCTCCGATTTGAACTTTCCCTCCCGGTGCTTGTAAAAGCCCTTCATTAACTGTGACGTTTCCGCCTATCAGTGCAAGAGTTTTACCAGATTTAACTTGCAATCCTTCATTGTCAAACGATTTTGCATCACCCATGCGGATAATGTAGTTTCCATTATCAAGACCACTTTCAGTCCAACCGCTAAGGATGTTTTGATTATTGGAGTGAGGAGACGGATTTACTGAATTACTAAAATTAATCTCTTCTCCACTAGCGTTAGTAGGATTGTTACCAAAACTAGTAATACCTAAATAATAAATACCAGACGCAGGAGGTGTAAAAGATTCTCCCTGTGGAATTGTTGATTGGAAGCCTCCAGAATAGTCATCATTACTATAAAGTCCTTTACCATTGTTATCAAATAAAAATAACTGAGTATCTACTGAAGTTCCCCGTACTGTTGTGGCTTGAAAAGATTCTCCACCAGGTAGATAAATTTCGTATAAATCAACATCATTTTCAGTTAAAGTCCCCGAAATAGCTTTAGGAGGTACGGCGGAATTATTAATAACTTGTGCTGTATTTGGTATCGCACCTGCATCACCGTTTTCTTTGACAGCATTCGCATCCGAAATACGACCAGCGTTTACGACAATACTGCCTTCATTACCATAAAACTGTAAGCCAACGGGTACGCTAATTGTTAACAAATGAGGTACGGCAGAATTAATAGCACCGAATTCCATCCCATCAGCAAATTTAAGGCTGCTGGCGGTAGAACCTAAAAAAGAACCGCCGATGTCTAAGCGTGCGTTAGGGCCAAAAATTATGCCGTTGGGATTGAGCAAAAATAAGTTAGCCGTACCGTTGGCTTTAATCAATCCATCTATATTAGAAATTGAACCGCCAGTTACCCGACTGAAAATATTTTGAATCTGCAAATTATTATTAAAAAATGCTTCAGTACCAGTGGGAATGGAAAAGTCTTTGAAACTGTGAAAAAGGTTGGTTCCTGCTTGAGTTCCTCCCTCAATAATGCTGCTATTCCCATCTTGTCTGATTAGAGTATTCTGGGGAAGGGTATTATCGGGGATGATTTGCGCTGTGGCTTGAGGAAATAAAAAGCCAAATGTAAAAAGGAAAATGTAATATGAGAAAAATAGTGTTTTTTTTCTGTTGAGTTTGCCAGTTATCTTAGGTGGATAAAAGATTGCGATTAAAAAGAGGCGGTTAATTTTAGCAGGTATTTTCTTGTAATGTAACGTCATAAATATAAATTAATCTTTAAGGTTAGTTTTGGTTAACAGGTTCTTCTAGCTTACCCAAAGTTATTCTCCTCTCTCCCTGTTTGTCAATGGGGAAAGAGGGGAAAAGTTATACAATATCTAATGCGGATTTAACTGACGGCAAAAACTTTATAACCGCCTTGCAGGTAAAAGTTACTTTTAATCAATTACGTGACGAAGATAGCTGAATTATGGGAAAGTTTGCCAATTCAGACAATCCGGCTGATTCTAGAAATTTTTTCCACTCATTTGTTAATGTAGTATCGTTAGGTTCTTCGCGACGCAGTTCGATTAAGCTGGCTAGTGCTTCGTACCAAATACCATTTTCTGCGTATAATTTATAGCGATCGCGTAATGTCGCTGTCTGTAACTCGCTTGCTAAAGTAGCATTGAGCGAGTTTGGTTCAATGCGCGTAATCCAGCCTTGGACATAAGCATCCTTGCGTCGGTTTCGGGGATCGCACTTGAGAGAAAAATACCAACGATAATTTTTACCGACTTCCAGTTGAGCAACATTTTGGGGAAGATTAATATTAATAATTCCAGCTTCTCCTGAAATATTTATTTTGGTTCGATAAATATCAGTTGCATCATCTTGATCTCTGATGGTAAATTCTGCTGCTCTCGCTATAGTTTTAGGCACGTATACAAAGAAATCAGGATTCGATTCTAATGTCAATGCCCAGTTATTATCTTTGCTTAATTTCGGTATTAAAGCAGTTAGGAAATCTTCTTTATGTTGAGGCTCCTCTTCGCATATCGAACGGCTTCCACCCCCAGCAGTAATATTAGGTGCGCCTAAACCTTGGGGCGGTTTATATTGTGCTACTTGATACTCTGTGTCTCTAGGCAAGGATGCAAAAGTTTGTAGTGGCAAAATCGCGATCGCAAATAAATCTAAACTGAAAGCTAAAGAAAAAATTGCTTTTAAAGGTAAAATTTTTGGCTTAGGCATATTAGGCGTGCTTACTCTTTCCATAATCTTTGATTAAATGGCATAAACGGTGATATGCTTGCGCTTCTAAGTTAACATTTTCCGAATCATCCCGTACAGGTCGCGATTGCTTCAAATTCAGTTAAATATTTAACCTATGCTGCATCAAACTACAAACCTCTCAACCTCAAATCGTCATGTTTTATCTGATAGAACCATCAACTACTACTAATGATAGATGACTACACTACACCTATCGCCAGTTCCCAACCAAAACGAAAGGAGCCCAAAAATAAGGAGATTTATAGGGTTTCTGTTGTAAAAGACTTAACTGCGCCAGTCTAAGTGCTTCTGCTTTAGTCGTGCCCGTATTTACTAATTCGGTATAGAAGCGTACCATCAACTCAGCGGTAGAGCGATCGCTAACTCGCCACAAAGTTGCTAAAGTAGTACGTGCCCCTGCTCGTAAAGCTACTCCAGCTAATCCTAAAGCAGCACGATTGTCCCCTTCCGCAGTTTCGCAAGCACTAAATACGAGTAATTCAATCGGACGAGAAACCTCTTGCTCTCTATTCCGAAGTAAATTATCTAAATCCTTCACATTAATCTCCCGATCCCAAGCCAAAATAAAAGTTTTTTCAGCTTGTGAACTAAATTGACCGTGGGTAGCGATATGCACTATCGGAAAAGGAAGTAGATTGATTGCTTCTTGGAAATTGCGATCGGTAAATTCCTGATTTAACAATACTTGGGAATTTACTTGCGATTGAATTTGCTCTAGTTCTTTTTCCACATTTGGAAGAGGAGAAAATCCTTGGCGCGATTCTGACAAACCAGCCGATAAAACTCTGAGCCGTTCTCTTTGCAGAAGTTGGGTTGGCAGTAATTGTAATCCTGGTGTGAGAGCAATACTATATTTTTCCAGTAAATATTGTTTTCCATCATGCAAAGCTGCCATCGGAATATTTCGCAACAACCCATCTAGTACGAATACTAATGTTTGCACTTTATTTTGTTGTAACTCCGACTCTATAGGGCGAATAATCCAGTCATAAACTTGTTGTGAAATTTCCAATACTCGCTGATTATTAGCACTCACCCTACCAATATCTTGTTGTAATTCATCAAGAACAATTTCGATTTCATTTTTGGGTTTTGAAGTTGTATAAAGACGCAGTGAAGATTCTGGTAAGGCCGCAATTACGGCTAGTTTATCTGGCAAAATAATCGGATACAGAACGGCAATATTGCGGTCTACTTGATCGATTTGGACTGGTTTAGCATCTAAACAAGCTTCCTGAAAGAAATTATCTAATTCTGCTAATTGGAGCGATTCAATTACCTGACGTGCTTGGCGCAAATTGGTTTGATTAGCTTCTTTTCCTGTGGTAATTAATAAATCAACGAATTCTCGATAAACTGGTTCTACGCTATCCCGAAAAGAAAATTGGATATCCGGGTTATCGGGATTGAGAGCAACTAAGTCACTACGCAGAGATTTGAGAGTTTCAACTGCTGTTGAATAAGCTGCGATCGCGCTTTCATTATCCCCGCGCTCTTTCAGCAATCTTCCTAACTGCCACTGCCAACGATAACTAATATCTAAAGCATTAATTGATTGCGCTAAAACTAGCGCTTGCTGAGTAAGTTTCTCCGATTCGGTAAATTGCCTGTTTATTTCATATACTCCTGCTAAATTACCAATTGCGTAAGATTCTACTCGTCTATCTTGGAGAATTTTGGCATCCTGCACCGCACTAGCTAAAATTTGAGCGACATTTCGATAATCAAGAATAAATTTATCTCTAGATTCTGTTTTTACTCTTCCCTTAAAAAGATCGAGTAAATGATGAGAAAAATTAATTTTTGCATATACAGAACGACGACTAACAGGGAGATTTTGCAAATTAATTTCTGGCAACAAAGCTTGGGCTTCTTCAAATCGTTCATTATCGACTAGCAAACTAAGTTGATTTAATTTAGATTGCATCTTCATTAATGGAGATTTAGATATAGCAGCACTTGCTCGATAAGCTTTTAAAGCTGTTTCTAACTCTATTTTAGCTGTATTTGCATCCTCTGATTCAATTGCTTTACTAATCAGCGATCGCGCCGTATTTCCTAAACTTAATTGAGTAGCCGCGATCGCTTGTTTATCTCCCAACTCTTCGGCTATACTTAAACTTTCTTCTAGCAATTCGCGAGATTTAACTAACTCGCCAATCACTCGCAAAGCATTACCCAAACTACGCAAACCAGTTGATTTAACTAACGAATTAGGTTGAGTTTTCAGAGATAATTCTATTTCTTCTAAAGTTTTTCTAGCACGGCGATAAAGACCCAAATTTTGTAAAGCTTGAGCCTGGTTAATTTGACTGCCAATTTTTCCTTCCAAATCACCAATTCGGTCATATTTAGCAGCCGCCTCTTGCCAAATTTCTAAAGCTTGTTCGGGTTTTCCCAAAGCTAATTGCAAATGTGCTTGAGTATTTAAAGCCAGCGCCATAATTCTGATAGATTCACCTTCGCTTTGCCCCGAATCGCGAATCACAGATAAAGCAGAACTTATCGCATCACTTGCTTCCTGCCATCTCCCCAAATTTTGATAAGTTAAAGACAAATAACTTTTAGCCAAAGCCTCATTTAGCTTATCTCCAGTCTCTTGAAAAATAGCAGCAGCTTTTTCCCAACTTTCAGCCGCCTCAGAAAATCGTTCCCCCTGGAAAAATTCCCTTCCCTTCTGCATCAACTGTTGGGAATTACCATCAATAGAAAAGTTCGTAGCAACTACTTCATTTCTGCTCACCACTTCCTGCACAACTACCGTTTTCCCGTCCCTACTTCCCAAAGCCACTGAAACACCAGCACTAAAAAACGCCGCCAACACCCCCAGAAAAATCCGCATTAACCATTTCTTAGTTAGCTTGTAAAAACGATCGAATATCATTAGACATCTCCAGAAATTAAAGGCGCGTTACCCGTAACCTTTGTAGAAACTTTGTACACAACGTCTCTACATTCTATGATGGAGAAATTTATTAAACTAAGCTTTCGCAGAGCCATATCATATAACCTCACTAAATTATTAGTAGCAATCATTTTTTACATTCTCCTAATCTCCTGCTACTCGTTGGCATTGCGTTGTTATTAATCCAGAACGAACAGGTGTAAAGTTTGGTACTTCTGCTGTTAATATTACTTCCCCTTGAGAATTAATCATCCATCCCTGTGCTTCCACAATTTCGGTATCGGGTAAAGTAGCAGATACCCTAGATGTACTGATATCAGCTTTCGATGTTTGTATGGGAACTCTAGTTAGCCGCAAATCCGTCCAAGTAGCATCTTCGTCAAGCACTTCATAGGGACTTAGCGGTAAACCACCTCTACCAGTAATAATAAATTGACTTTGTTCTGAATTACTACCCTGACAATTAGTAGCAACTAACCTAGTAGTATCAACTACTTCCGCTTGCAGAATCGGAGAAGTTTGCAATTGGATATCTCCTTCCACCTGCAAATTACCGCTAGCACTAATCACGCTATCAACAGACTGGAATACAGCTACGCCTGAATTACTTGGAGCCATAATTCTGATATTACTACCACCATTGGGAACTTCCGCCGCCGTTCGGATTTGGCTACCTTCCATTAACACTAAAGTTTGACTATTAATTCCGATATTACCTTCCGCAGTACCAAGCACTGAAGCAGCAGAAATTTCACTACCACCCCGCAATTGAATATTGCTGCTTTCTATTTCAATATTTCCACCACTTCCTGTTTCGGATGCAGCATTTAAAGAGCCTCGATTATATAAAAGTAAATCGCTTACCTTCACGTTTAAATTGCCTGGACTTCCCATACCTTCACTGCTGACATTGATTTGAGCCCCATCCCCAATCGTTAATCGCACGCTGTCAATGATAATAAATCCACCGTTACCCGTACCTTCTTCCCAAACTTTAGCTGTTAATCCACTAGGAGATTTGCCATCAGTTGTAGTTCCCGTTAGTTCGATTTCCCTAGCGCGAACTGTTATATTACCAGCATTTCCACTACTAATAGTAGCTGCTGAGATTTCCGCTCCATCTTTAACTGCCAATCTATCAGTATTAATGTTGATATTTCCGCCATTTCCAAGCCCTAAAGTAGTAGCGCTGATTCGCGCTCCTTCTCCTAAAATTAAATTTTCAGATTCAATCATAATATCTCCACCACTAGCTGTACTTTTATCAAAGCCAACACCAGTAGATAAAATACTATTAATTACTTCAAAATCAGCAGCACCAATCGTAATTTTTCCAGCATTTCCACTGCCTTTCGTAGTACTAGAAGCTCTAATTGCTGCATTATCTTTCACGATTAGCCTGTTAGTATTAATCGTTATATCACCAGAATTGCCTGCGCCATCAGCTATGGAAAGCAAACGACCGCCAACTAATCCTTCTTGAGCAATACCTTTTATTTCAATTGAATCAGACGCATTAATAGTAATATTTCCTCCATTTCCCCTACTACCTGCACCAGCAATTATCCTAGCTCCATCTTGAATAGTTAAATTTTTGGTAGTAATCGTTAAGTTACCAGCACTGCCACTACCTAAAGAATTAGTTGCTAAAAAGCTTGGCAAAAAATTTAATAACCTATCTGTTGTCAGAACTACGCCTCCGGTAAGTTCTACACTTTCTGATGCAAAAATAGTTAATTGGCCAGCGGAGCCAGCTGATTTTTCAGTAGTGGCAGAACCTACTCCCGCACCATCAAATATTCTTAAAGATTCAGAGTTAATCAAAACATTACCGCTACTGCCACTTCCTTCAACTAAAGATAAGATTCCGTTAGCTAATGGCAACTCAAAACGGCGTGGTTTTAATCCTAAAACTGTTATCTGATTAGCGTTAATTGTAATATCTCCCGCATTACCCGCTCCTTTTGAACTAGAAATAATACCAGCCCCTCCTGAAGATTGAAAAAATCTAGTGTTAATCAAAATATTGCCAGAGTTACCAGTATTATCTTCAAAGGTTTGATTGAAAATACCGCTTTCAATTCCACTTGCTCCGACACCAGAAATCGTAAAATTATTGTTGGCATTTACAACAATATCACCACCGTTACCTGCGCCTTCGGTTACAGCCATTAAACGCCCGCCATTAATAGCTGTAAAATTATTAGTATTGATAACAATATCACCACCGTTTCTTCCCCTAACATTCACTGAAGCATCATCAGTCAAGGTGACATTTCCTCTAGTAATTTCAGCGGGAAAATTCAAACTGAGGTTATTTTCATCAAGCTTTAATCCAATCGTACCAGAATTGGCTATTCCGCCAATTTCTATTCTGCCTTCAGTGGCAGTTAATCTACCGCTAGCAAAAGAGATGTCACCTCCAACAAGTGCTATACTTTTACCTGTTTGTACTCCTAAACCGATGATTTGTCCTTGATTATCTTTGGCAGTGGATTGATTGATGATGCTACCGGGATTTTCTCTATATTGCAAACCGACGGGTAAGTTTATTGTGAGTAATGATGTGGGTGGATGAGCTACCGTGCTGAACTCTACTCCATCAGTAAACTTTACACTGCTTGCGGTCGTTGCTAAAAATGAACCGCCGATATTTAATCTTGCATTAGAACCAAAAATAATTCCATTGGAATTAATTAAAAATAAGTTGGCCGTGCCATTGGCTCTAATCAAACCATCTATATTAGATATATTGCTACCTGTTACTCGGCTGAAAATATTTTGAATATCCAACCCGTTGTTAAAAAATGCTTCTGTGCCAGTAGGAATGGAAAATTCTCTAAAACTGTGAAATAAATTACCCCCTGCTTGGCTGCCGCCCTCAATTAGATTACTGTTTCCTTGGGGTGTGACAATGGAATTCGCTGGCAAAGTAGCATCGGGGACGATTTGTGCCTCAGCTTCCGGAAGTAAATAGCCAAAAGCTAGCAGTAAAAAGCTTGCCGATAACAAAATCTGCATTTTTTCTTTCTTACCATTTTGGCTGACGATACCAGTCTTTATCTTTGGTTCTTGAATAATGCCAATAAAACTTAGAATAAATTTGAGCCAAAAGCTGTTGATTTTAGTAGTTTGTGCCAGATAGTACATCCCGGTAAATTTTCCTAAGCCAATTTAAACAATAAAAGTTTTTACTAATTTAAAAAAATTCCTAAAAACTTTATATAAAATCATAAAAAAGCAAGATTCCTGGACTTACACGTCCACCCAATCAGATGGGTAGGGGCGGGTTTTGTTAAAGATTTGATGGTGGCAAGACCAAGATATCGGCTAAACCCGCCGCTACAGCCATTAATTTCTCTTAAAGTTGCATAAAATGTCTTTACAAGTATGCAACATCTCTATTTGCTCTTTCCTAAAATCTGTAGAAAACATTTATGTATTCGATATTAGGGAGAAGTTTCTAAAGCAGTTGAATTAATGGGAGAATCTTCGATTTCCTGTAACCCTGCTGATTCTAAAAGTTTTTTCCACTGTTCTGCTAAAGCCGTATCGTCAGGGTTTTCTTGCCGGAGTTCGGCTAAAGCGGTTACGGCATCGTACCAAATACCATTTTTAGCATATACCTGATAGCGATCGCGCTCTGCCGCCCGTTGCAATTCATTTGCTAAATTTCCCGCCAATTCAACGCGCCTAATTCCTCCAGCTACAACTATATTCCGTCTTCGATTTTTTTCATTACAAAAAACCGTAAAATACCAACTATAATTTCGTTCGGTTTTTAGAGAAGCACTATTTTCAGGTAGCTTGAGTCCGATGATGCCAGATTTACCAGCAATTGATAACTTTGTTCGATAAACGTCATTACCATCTTCATCTCTTACCACGAATTCCGCATTTCGTGCTTCAGCTGGCGGTAAGTATACAAAAAATTGTGGCTTTTCTTCTATTGTTAAACCCCAATTATCATTAGTATCATTCGGATCGAGATTGGGAATTAATCCAGTTAAAAATGGATATGAATTTTGAGTTTCTCCATCGCATTTATCTGCGGGTGTCCGTGTAGCGCCTGTTCGTATAGCACCTGTTCGCGTAGAACCTCCTACTGTAATGGGGGGTGCGCCGATTCCTTTGGGCGGTACGTATTGGGCTACCTCAAATTTGTCAGCATCCGGTAATACAGCTTCTAAGCCAGTCGATTTTCTGGTTTGAGCGAGATTTTCTGCCATACTTCCGGCGGAAAAAACAGCGCTGTAAGATGACTCTAAAATTAATGCAGAAATAATCACTAAACAGGAAGAGAAACTAAGATACTTCATACTTGGCTTAGTTTTAACTAAATTATGATTATTTCTATCTAAGCATTAGATTCCGATAGATAGAAAGAGGTTGGTATATCTTTTTACCAGAAAAAGTAAAGTTATTTAAACTAAGGACTCACTCATTCACTCAACTAATACCTGGTAAACCTTTACTGGTTGCGATCGCCCTTTCAACACCACAGTACCGACTACTTTTGTTACAAACTTATCCTGACAGTACTCGTAGGTTTCTTCGGAGATCAAAATTCTACAAATACCCCCATCTATAGATTTATCATAACTTTCCAGCCGCGAAGCAATATTTACGGTATCGCCAATTATAGTGTAATCTTGCCGTAAAGCACTGCCCAAACTACCAGCAACTACCGCGCCCGTAGCAATTCCCACTCGCATAGAAACACTTGGTAAACCTTTATTTTGCCATTCTTGATTGAGAAACTTTAATGCTTTTCCCATTTCTACCGCACAATTAACTGCCTTTTGTACATCTAAGGCAATTTCTTCATTAGTAATAGAAGGAATCGGCACCCCAAATACTGCCATTACTGCATCGCCTATAAATTTATCAATTATTCCATCGTTATCTAACACAATTTGAGCCATTGTTTGCATATAATTATTCAGCCAACCCATCAGCATTTTAGGTGTCATATTTTCCGCGATGGTGCTAAAACCTTTTAAATCTGTAAATAAGACAGTGGCAATCAATTCTTGCCCCTGTACTTGTCCGTCTTCTAATAATTTATCTCTTTCTTCCCAAAGAGAAGCCGCTAATTTGGGAGTTACTCTCCTCTCGAATAACTGCATTAAAGTTTGCCGTTCTTTCCGTTCTAAATTAGCAATATAACTAGTGATAGCGAAAGCAGAACCCAACAAAGCTAATAACGAAGGAACCACGGGAATCCACCAACCCGCTAAAAAAGCTAAATAAGAACTCCCAATTAAACTAACTCCTGAAATTACAATCGTAATTAACGCCCAATACTCGGAATAAAAACGATATTTCGTAGGTAGAGAGCGACCCAACCAGCCTAAAGCAACTCCGATTACTGACCAAGTGAAAATCCACAACCACTCTACTGGCTCAGACCAACCCTTAATTAAAGGGCGCTCTTCCAGTGCTGCACTGATAATTTGGCTGGTCATGTTAGCATGAATTTCTACTCCGGAAGTCCGTTGGGGAGAACTATTTAAGCCACTGTCATAAGGCGTACTGTAATAATCTTGTAAACTAGCCGCAATCGAGCCAATTAAAACTATGCGGTCTTTCATTAAATCGGGAGAAATTCGATTTTCTAATAAATCGGTTAGCGGTACAATTGTGAAGGTATTTTGTGCGCCCCTAAAATTAACTAATACTTGATAACCTCCATTGGCAGTTCTCACATATCCGCCATCATTAGATTGAAAACGAGGAAATACTTGATTTTTCAATTGCAAAAAATCAGGATTGCTAACAGCGCTTTTAGGAATAATTCCTTCATTTTGAAGATATTTAAAAGCAACCTTTAATGAAAAATGGGTAACTAAATTTCCTGCTTTATCCTCCATGAACAACAAGCCTCGGCGGACTTTTCCATCTGAATCTAATATCAAGTCATTAGCCCCAATTTGGTCTTTTTCTTGCAAAGCAGGCGGAGGATTCACGGCAAAACTACTGCTACTGTCAATTACTTTTTTAATGCCAATTAAATTAGGCGTGGTTTTGAATAAATTTACTAGTTTTTCATGTCCTGGTTGGACGGGTAAATCTCGATAAAGGTCTAAACCAATAACTCTTGGCTGTTGTTGTTTAATTTTTTCAATAGATTCGGCAAGTATACCATCAGGAATGGGCCATTGACCGATTTTGCGGATATCTGTTTCGGAAATTCCCACAATTATAATTCGAGAATCTTTGATTTCTGAAGGACGCAAGCGAAAAAATTGATCGAGTGCAGCCCATTCTAAAAGCTGTAAAAATCCGCTCAAGCGGAAAATAATTAGTACTGCTGCTACACTGGGGGCTGTAATCAACAAACTATGATTCTCTTTAAAAAACCTATTTAATTTTTTCCACATGATAAATTTAAGTAAATTAGAGGAGAGATCGCTTCGCTTATGCACCCAATGCTTTAAGACTTCTAGCAGCTTCATTTAGTTTCTGAGTACCTGCTTTTGTTTGCATGATACCAGTCGTAGTTTCTCTAGCGCTGGTATTAATAGCATTCATCGCTTGCACTAATTGATCGATCGCCATTGTTTGCTGATAAGAACTAAGGGCAATTTGTCGGTTATTTAAAACTAATTGATTAATTGATTCTGCCACATTTGTAAATGCTTCAGTCGTCTTTTGAGCAATTTTTACTCCTTCATTAACGGTGGTGGTTCCCTCATTAGTAGCCTTGACGGTTAAGTTAATAGCTGTCTTAATATCACCGATCGAAGTATTAATTTTGGCAGCAGACCTTTTGCTTTCATCGGCAAGTCGGCGAATTTCCGTGGCTACGACGGCAAAACCTTTACCTTGTTCTCCCGCGCGTACAGCTTCAACCGTGGCATTTAAAGCTAGCAAATTGGTTTGGTTGGCTAATTCGGTAACCGTACTGGAAATGTTACTAATTAGACTGGCTTGTTGCTGAAAGGAAGTAATCGATCGCGCGATCGCACTTACTTTCTCTTCCAATATAGCCATCCCCTCGAAAGTTTGTTCCACCGTTTCAGTTCCCTCTCTTACTACCGCCAGCGCTTGCTTGGCTGCCATATCCGCTTCTTCGGCTGTTTTCGTAGCCTGTTGAGAGGAAGTACTTAATTCATCGATCGTAGTAGTAATTTCTTGGACAGCAGCAGCTTGTTTAATAGTAATTCTTTCCTGTTCTTCTACTGTGCTAGCAACTTGTGCTGAAAAACTCGCGATCGCGTAAATTGCTTTTTCGATCGGCCCCATCAAATAATTACTCAATAATATCCCTAAAACAATTGCTGCGATCGGCCCGAACATCATTCCCAGGACAACCAATATCTGACTAGCCGAAGCATCTTTTTCAGCATCTTTCTGCAATAAAGACCCTCTATTTTCGTTAATATTCAAAATTTCTGATAACGATTTTTGCGCTTTCAAAAATGATGGGTCTTTTTGATTTTCTGCTTGCCAGTTCACCCGATCGAAAACTGCACTAGCTGCTTTGGCAGCAGCCATTTCTGGAGAATTTTCTTTTCCTTGTTTTAATAACTCAACTTGTACTAGTCCGGGTTTGAGAATACCTAATTTTTCAAATTCATCATAAAGATTTAAAAATTTTTGATGGTCTTTTTTCCATTTATTCCAATTTTGCATAAATTTTTCATACATTTGCTTTTCTTCCGGAGTTTTAGCACTAGCATTGTATTCTTGAAAGCCTTCTTCTATTTGCACCCAAGCTTGCTGAATTTTATTTAATTCAAAATCTCGTAATTCTTGGCTGGTTCTAGGATTGAGAAGCGTTCTTTCCGCTAAATGAATTTGAGTATGACCTTGATTGATTTTCCATAATCCAATAATACTAGGTAAAGTATCTTTAGTAATTAAGTTAATGTGCTGGCTTAACTCAGAAGTAGAACTCCAACCAAACCAAGCTACTGTAAATACTAGCAAACCCATCATTAATAAGCCGCCAATCATTCGGGTTTTTAAGTTTATTTTTGGGAAAATTCCGTGACTCATTATTGTTAGTATTAGAAGATCATTTACATGATGACAAATATAGTAATAAATCTACCACGGTGTTTATACTGTTTGTTGTAAGTAGCCCAAACTTTTTGATGAGATAGATAGATGATAAACAATTATCTCAATCATTACTTATTTAAGGATAATAACAGGGCTATTTCCAGTTTTTTGCCCAAAATAAACCTAAAAATTGGTAAATCTTCCTTTATTTATTTAGCGGATAACGTTCGGCTAAAAAAGCTTCTCCCGAAGCCTTATCATTAATTAAGCCATCGAGAGTAGCCGCTAGAAGTTCATCCAACATTTGGCTATACTGTTTCCCTGGTTTATATCCAAGTTCTTTCAAGTCATTTCCGTTTAAAGGCGCTTTGACATGACTTAAATTTGTCAAATATTGCCAAATTATTCGCCTAATTTGTCTGGAAAGATGAGTAGCAAGTAAGATCGAAGTCGGCAATTGGTATTGTCTAAAAAACCTCACGATTTCACTTTTACTCTTCCATCGAGATGCACCATCAATTAATTTAAATTCTGCTCGATCTAAGTTTCGTAAGCGCTCTATACTATCGGTAGGTAACTGAAGATTACTCGCTACTTTGCCTCGGTATTCCGGTGATAAGTAAGCGATTAAAACTTCCAATCTAATTTGCCAATGTTCTAGATTTTTTTGAGGATCGAACTTTCGTAAACAGCGATCGACTAAACGCACTTGCCACCACAACTTATTATCTAACTCTAAGGTAGGATGGATGCACCGCAAAGCGCCTAAATCTGCTAGTAATTGTAAGGCAGTTTTCCAATAAGGAGCTTGTAAAATATACTTTAGCTCGCTTTTCAAGCGCGTTTCCAAAGCAGGGGTTTTACTATTTTGCCCTCTGGATACTTCATATATACCACTAGCTACGCAATAACGAATATATGCTTCTGTTTGCGGTTCGATTTGAAATCCCAAACGCACCGCAAACCGCACGGCTCGGTAAATGCGGGTAGGGTCTTCAATAAAACTATTGGGATGTAAAACTCGAATTTGACGAGATTCTAAATCTAACAAACCGCCGAAAAAGTCGAGTAACTGACCGTTACCCGGTTCTGTTAATCTAACTGCCAAAGCATTGATCGTAAAGTCCCGCCGATACAAATCTTGGCGAATCGAACTAGCTTCTACTTCGGGATTCGCTGCTGGGTAAGGATAGAATTCGGTGCGAGCCGTGGCAATATCTACCCAGAGGGAACCTAAATTGGGGTCATTGTGCCATAAAAGGGCGGCGGTTTGAAAAGACCCGTGAACTTCTAAGCGAGTATTTGGATGAATTTGCTGAAGTGCTTTGGCTAATTCTACTCCTGCGCCAACATCAGCCGATCGATGAAAGCCATCTACTACTAAATCGATATCTTCGATCGTCAAAACACCAACGGAATTGGCTAGCAACAAATCTCGTACCGCACCCCCAACTAAATATAAATGCCAGCCTCTTTGTACTGCATAGCGAGATGCGGTTTGCAATAATTGCCATAAGGGAGGAGCGAGACGCGATCGCAAAATTTCCTGTATAGTTTGTGGTAAAGGACAATAAGACAAATTTCCCAAACCATTTTTACTGCGACGGTCTGCCGATCCGATACTTAATTGATGCAACTCTCGCAAAACATCAGTGCGGGTAACGATTCCGATTAATCGATCGTTCTCTAAAACTGGCAGTCGCCCGATATCATAAGTTACCATCAAAGATTCGATATCCGGTAAAGGCGTATCCGGCGCGATCGTTTTGAGATTCACGGTCATGTAACCTTTGACTGGCGCGTGACTGAAACCGTGATGCAGCGCAATATCAATATCTCGTCGGGAAATAATCCCCACTAATTTGTCTTCTGCATTAACTACAGATAACCCCGAATGACCGTATCGCAATAAAATACGTTGAGCTTCCCCAATCGTAGTATCCGGTCGAATCGTTCGCACCGGAGATGACATTAATTCTCGTGCTTTGGGTGGTTGGGGAATTTGATTTTTGAGTTGTTCGATCAGTTGTTCTAAGATGGCGGTGGAGTCTACATCTTTTAATAGTAAAGATGCGGCTTGGGAATGTCCCCCACCACCCAATGGTTGAAATAATTGATTGAGATCGGTTCCTTCAATGCGCGATCGCCCTATTATAGTTAGTTTTTGATTGGTAGAGGGGGGGATGGGGAGATGGGGAGAATTTTCTTTTGCTTTCTCGCTCTCCTCTTCTCCTTCTCCGACTGAATAACTGGCTGCTAATAACAAAGCATCGCTCTCCGTAATTTCCACTAAACGAGAAGCTAGACTGGATAACCCGGGGACGAAACCGGAAGTTGCGATCGCGCTCCAAGATACGGTATAACCCCACACGCTTTTACTCTGCAAATTATCCAAAGCCACCGTCAGCAATTCTTGCAATTGACGAGATAAACCCGGATCGACATATTCTCCAATCACCGAGACGCTGGCACCTTGTGCCATCAACCAAGCCAACGCAGCAGCATCTCTCGGTGTAGTATGCTCGAAAGTTAGAGAACCAGTATCAACGTGAATACCCAACGCCATCACCGTCGCTTCCACTGGCGTCAAGAATTGAGAAGAGGGGAAGAGGGGATGGGGGGATGGGGAGATGGGGGGATGGGGAGAATTTTCAA
>DATNQN010000076.1 GCA_036703985.1 Leptolyngbyaceae cyanobacterium | reverse complement strand
GATTTTTCACCATATTTTTAATCCTCAAATCTTCATAGGCTATCAAGTCGTTAGACTGAACTACGCACCTTGCTAGTTTCACAGCATGGTCTTTACGTTGCCTACTTATTTTGAGGTGGCGTTTACCTAAAATCTGCCTAGATTGTATTCCCAATCAAAAATCAAAGTTAATTCAAAAGATAAAACTCAATAAATCTAAATTGAAGAATTCTCCAAGTCGGAATTAAGCAGCCAGTGGGGGAGTATCAATTAATTAGGATTGTACAAACCCGATGTTAACAGACTTGATATAACATGGTTTTTGCATCGAACAAAAATTCATACCGCGTTGGGCGTCTGGCCAGACGCGGTATGAATTTTTGGACAATTACGAATAGGCATCTAAATATATCAATTGATGCTCCAGATGCACTAGCTATCCTCTTTTTCTTTCGTCGATTGCTTGAGATTCCTTTGCGTTTCAAGCTCTTGCAGTGCCTTGTAAATCCACAGCTTTGATAGTTCAAGAGTACTAATGCGATCGGGAATGTTCGACATACTTAAAAGAATTTAACTAACTCTATCTATAGAGTAATAAACCCAGAACCATAATTCATGAAGAAATATACCTAAAGATGTAACTAACTTTTGTACTCTGGCAAAAAGCAGAAGGCTCCTATCGATCTGTCTTTAGGAAGAAGACTCCCATTACGGCGTAACTTGGGTGAAATTGAGGCATTGGGACGTTGGGGTAATCCCCCGTTCTCTTGACCCGCAGCGATTGGTGTTGCGATCGCAAAACACTACCACTTCACTTAAGCATTGCCGTCCCGAGAAACTCCCTTCGGCTTCCCATCTCCTATACGAACAAATTTATGCCGATGATGGCTGCGGTTGGTAAGTACGCACACCAGCAAGGTTATTTCGGTATCATTGGTTTTGATGTATTGGAAGATAAAAATGGAAATCTTTACGCGATCGATGCTAATTTTCGCGTCAATTAGGATTTTTTTTATTTTATCGATCGTTACATCCGATTCTAACTAAAAATCTGGGAATTTATGCTTCAGTTGATAGCTTGAAAAAAAATTATCCTACCTACTAGCTGTAACTCAGATCTTGCACCTGGCATAGAAACCGGGTTTCTCAAGTTTTGTTGAGAATGGCTCAAGATCTGAGGTAAAATCGGTGCTGGATTTTTATGATTAGCTACTAACGGACAGCGCAGAAACGATCGCTAGTTACAATTCTTGATAAATAATTTTTGTCTCAGCCCAGCTGATATTCTTAATCTACTTACTGCTTTGCCGTCAGATTAATCAGCCAATTTTATAAAATGATCGAAACTGCAAAACTTTCCCTCCGAGAAGAACAACACCCCTTAATTCGTCAATTAGCTGACTGTATAGAGTCTACCTGGCAAAATTACTTACAGCTAGAACCATACGATTTACCACCGGAATTGGGATATGTGGAAGGACGATTGGAGGGAGAAAAGCTAATAATTGAAAACCGTTGCTATCAAACGCCTCAATTTCGCAAAATGCACTTGGAATTGGCGAAGGTTGGCAATAATTTGGATATTCTGCACTGCGTGATGTTTCCCCGCCCGGAGTTCGCTTTACCGATGTTCGGTACTGATTTGGTAGGGGGAAGGGGACAAATTAGCGCGGCGATCGCAGATCTGTCTTCGACTAACCCCGACCTTACTTTACCAGAGGAATATCACAACGCTTTATCTGCTTTACCAACTGTGGATTTCGCCCAAGTCCGAGAACTACCGGAATGGGGTGATATTTTCTCTCAATTTTGTTTATTTATTCGTCCTACCAGTGCAGAAGAAGAAGCTCAATTTTTGTCTCGCGTCAAGTCATTTTTAGAAATTCACTGTCAGCAAGCTCTCGCAGCATCACCCCTATCAGATGAACGACGAGAACAAGTGTTAGCCGGTCAACGCTATTACTGTACCAAGCAACAAAAAAATGACAAAACTCGTCGGGTACTGGAAAAAGCTTTTGGCCCAGAATGGGCAGATCGTTATATGACAACCGTTTTATTCGATTACGTCTAGAAGAATTTATACCGATTTCTTTTGCGATCGCTACATTCTGATAGCGGAATGGCACGCTTGTTAAGGTAGGCTCTAGCCTCCCTCGCGATCTCTAGTACCCAGGCTGAGCCTGGGTACTAAGAAAAATATAGACTTTCAAGTTTAGCTGTTGGCAAGAAACCCAGTTTTTATGCCAGCTGCGAGATCTGAGTTACCCCTTTTCACCTGACTGGATGAAGAGGAATTGGCTTTGAACATAGTATCTTTAAATGGAATCAGCCTTTGGCTTCATAAAAAAATTATCGTAATTTCTCTGAAAGCGCTAACTACTAAATGTTTAACTACAAAGCAATAAATTATTATGGGAATCGGTCATGGGGCGAGATTCACCTTTAAAGGATTGGTTATCTTTTAAACCTGTAGGTCGATGGACGATCGTTCTGTTGGTTGCTGGTTCTCTCGCAGTGGCTGGTATTGGAATATACCAATTCTCCGAGATCTCAGAACGGTTTAAGCCTAAACAACAAGTACTACCACCGGTAGTGAATACACCGACGAAGGAGATAGTTACGGCTTTAGGGCGCTTAGAACCCCAAGGAGAAATCATCAAATTATCCTCTTCCAGTTCATTTGAAGGGTCACTACTATCCAAGCTAGAAGTGAAACAGGGAGACCGGGTAGAACAAGGGCAATTAGTCGCTATTTTGGATAATTACGGCCAGAAAATGGCTATATTAGAGCAAGCAAAAAAACAAGTGCAAGTCGCTCAAGCTAATTTAGCGAAAGTAAGAGCAGGGGCGAAAGTAGGGGAAATTAATGCTCAAAAGGCAGAGATCGATCGCTTGGAAGCACAACTGAGCGGCGAAGTAGCTACCCAGAGAGCGACGATCGCCCGTTTGCAAGCACAGTTAATGGGGGAAAGAAAAACCCAACAAGCGACGATCGCCCGTTTGCAAGCACAGTTAATTGGAGAAACGAAAGCACAACAAGCGACGATCGCCCGTTTGCAAGCACAAGTTCGCAATGCGGAAACAGAATTCGAGCGCTATCGCATACTATACCAACAAGGTGCGATCCAAGCTTCGATATATGACAGCAAACGCCTGGAACTAGACACGGCTAGAGAACAGTTAAATGAAGCAAGATCTAATTTAGGTAAAATAGAAGAAACTTTGCGCGAGCAAATTAACGAAGCGAGGGCGACTCGCTCTCAAACAGAAGAAACTCTCCAACAACAAATCAACGAAGCAAGGGCTATTCGCAGCCAGACGATCGATACTTTACAACAACAAATCAAGCAAGCAAAAGCCAGATTAGAAGAAGTTGCAGAAGTGCGCCCTACCGACGTGCAAGCATCCCAAGCAGAAGTAGAAAGCGCTTTAGCAACAGTCAGAAAAGCTCAAGCAGATTTAGATTTAGCTTACGTGCGATCGCCAGTCGCCGGTCAAATATTAAAAATTAATGCTCGTCCGGGCGAACGCATCGGAGATGATGGCATTCTCGAACTAGGACAAACAGATCTAATGTATGTGGTGGCCGAAGTTTATCAAACGGAAATCGATCAAGTGCGGATCGGTCAATCAGCTACTATTAAAAGTAGTGCTTTTGCTGGAGAATTAACCGGAACCGTAGACCAACTCGGCTTAAAAATTGGTAAGAAAAATATCCTCAATGATGACCCCGCTGCCGAGCAAGATGCCAGAGTAGTAGAAGTAAAAGTTCGCCTCACTCCTGAAGACAGCAAGCGAGTAGCAGGTTTAAGTAATTTACAAGTAGAAGTGGCAATTGTAGTGTCAGATCCTGCTGCCAGCGAAACCGATAGTTTACCAGATAATTCTACACGAACATCACCATGAAAGTACCTCTAGCGTGGCTGCAATTATCGAGAGAAAAAATGCGGCTTTTTGTAGCATTAGCAGGTATTGGTTTTGCCGACCTGTTGATGTTTATGCAGTTAGGTTTTCAGAATGCACTTTTTGATAGCGCGATCGCCATTCACAAACGTTTTAAAACCGACTTAGTTTTAATTAGTCGCCGTTCGGAATATTTAGCGGCAATGACTAGTTTTCCCCGCACTCGTTTGTTCCAAGCCAAAGGAGTTGAAGGCGTCGATTCGATTGGCTGGCTATATATTGGCCCCGGCAAATGGAAAAACCCCGTTAATCCGGCGTCTAACCGCACGATCTTCATTTTTGGGTTTAACCCGGATCGACCCGCTTTTGATTTGCCGGAAGTTAACGAACAGCTAGATAAAATTAAGTTACCCGATGTATTTTTATTCGACCAAAAATCGAGGGCTGAATTTGGCCCAGTGGCCGAAAAGTTAGCTGAAAATGGGAAAGTAAGCACGGAAGTCAACGATCGCAAAATTAATATTAACGGATTGTTTAGTTTGGGCGTTTCCTTTGCCGCCGATGGCAATTTAATTACGAGCGATTTAAATTTTTTGAGAGTAACTAAACGGTCTTTAGATGAAATTGATGTAGGGTTCATTCAACTTAAACCCGATGCCGATCCGGAAGTGGTTTTAAATCAGCTACAAAAAGTATTGCCCGAAGATGTGAAAGTATTAACCAAACAGGGTTTTATTGACTTTGAAAAGAAGTTTTGGGAAACTAGCACCGCCATTGGTTTTATTTTTAGCTTAGGGGTGGGAATGGGTTTTATCGTCGGTATCGTCATTGTTTATCAAATCCTTTACACCGACGTAGCAGACCACCTGCCTGAATATGCTACTCTCAAAGCAATGGGATATAGCGATTTATATTTGTTAGGCGTGGTTTTCCAGGAAGCGCTAATTCTCTCTTTTTTAGGTTATATGCCGGGATTTGGAATTTCTTTCGTGTTATATAATTTCGCCAGAGGTGCTACGGGTATCCCAATGGCCATGACGTTGAATTTAGCAGTAACGGTGATGATATTAACGATCGTCATGTGTTTTATTTCTGGTGCGATCGCAGTTCGTAAATTACGCAGTGCTGACCCGGCTGATATTTTTTAGAATCCAGAATTCAGAATTCAGAATCCAGAATTCAGAATTCAGAATAATGAGTATTTAATAATCACAAGGGAGGATTCTTAATACTGACAGTTGATTCTTCAATTCTGACTCCTGAATTTTGACTCCTGACTCCTGAATTCTGACTCCTGACTCCTCGAAAATAAACCATGAATCAACCAGTAGTTGAAATCAAAAACCTGAATCATTATTATGGTAAAGGTTCCCTCCGCAAACAAGTTTTGTTTGATATTAACCTAGAACTTTTGCCAGGAGAAATCGTTCTTTTAACCGGGCCATCCGGGTGCGGAAAAACCACTTTATTGACGTTGCTGGGTAGTTTGCGATCGATCCAAGAAGGTAGCCTAAAAGTATTGGGTCAAGAGCTTTATGGCGCTAGCAAGCAACAGGAAATCAAAACTCGTCGCCAAATTGGGTATATTTTCCAAGCACACAATTTACTTAAATGCTTAACGGCACAGCAAAATGTCCTGATGTCGATCGAACTGCACGATGCCATTTCTACTCAGGAAGCAAAATCTAGAGCAGTAGCAATGTTGGAAGCCGTAGGATTGGGAGAAAGAGTTAGTTATTACCCGGACAATCTTTCCGGGGGACAAAAACAACGGGTTGCGATCGCCCGTGCGTTAGTCAGTCATCCCAAATTAATTTTAGCAGACGAACCGACTGCCGCTTTAGACAGTAAATCGGGGCGCGATGTAGTGGAATTAATGCAGCGTTTAGCCAAGGAACAAGGCAGTACGATTTTGATGGTGACTCACGATAATCGCATTTTAGATGTAGCCGATCGCATCGTGCAAATGGAAGACGGTCGTTTAATTAAAGATGCTACCCTGACTTCCACGTATCATAACTAAACAAATAGGAAAGAAAAATTTTCATCCAGCCAAAGTAATTAACCACCGATCGTATTTAGGTGGTATCGGTAGAGAACTCTAATAAGCGCGAAAGGGCGATCGTATTTTTATTTACTTAACAATAGTTACTTAGCTGGTTTTTTATTCCCTTGTTTCGGTTTAGTTTGCTGATTTGGCGCAGTCTTGTTCTGAGTGGTTTGATTTTGAGCAGACTTGTTAGGAACGGCTTTGTTTGTAGAAGGAGGCATCGCAGGTCGAGGTGGTGGGGGGGGTAGCGGGCCTGAATTTAGAGATGGTGTTGGTATCTGCCGCTTAGTAGCAAAGCTAACATTCACGCCTTCATTAGATTGCTCGATCACCAACAAAGGAGTCGGCTTAGCCTTTTGATCCCATTGCATTTGCACGATTCGCCCTTGAATGGTCGGTTGCCAACTACCGTGATCGTCAGTAGGACTCAAGAAAGTTTCAATACAATCGATGATTTGATTAATTGTAGCAGAAGTGGCCTGAGTAGGTAATTTCATTAACCGAATTTGAATGCGGAAAAGCACGCCCTTCTTAATTTTCGGATTATTTTCTACTGGTTGATACTCCACATCAAACATCTCATCGACTTGCCTTCCCGCATTAGCAGTACTCCCGGTAGCAGCAGTTGGCGCAACTTGTACCGGACGCAATGCTTGAGAAATTTTTTCCTTGACTTTTACTTTAATTTGATTGACGATCGCATAATGAAACACTTCTTCAGACATCCGCATCCGCAAATAATCTAGGTTAAACTCTCGCGAGTAAACCAAATCTGGATTAGTTTCCATTTTGCGGATAGTTTCCAGCGCCAACTTTAACTTTTTATCCAGTTCCCGAGTTCTAAATTCTTCAAACCGGACTTTCTTTTTCAACCTACCGCTCTGGAAATAAGAATAAACTCCCAAACCAACCACGGCCAAGGCCAGCGCCCCGGAAACTCCCATCCAGATAGTTTCCATCGGCATATCTTTACCCTTGGGTACTTTCGGTGGAGTTTGAGCTAGATAGGGTTCTATAACAATAATGGGAATTGACATAATTGCTCGCAGCTAAATGGACGCCTGTTTATAGAATGCCCTTGACCAGGGTAATTGCATCAGTAAAGTCACTAAAAGCAAAGAATTTCAAGGAACGGAAATCCCGGATCTAATTCTAGGTATATGCACTAAGGTCGTTTTTTTTTAGACAACCTCTTTTCATCAAAACAGAAGGATAATTTTTCGCCAATATTCCCCGCCAAGATTATCCTGGGAGAAACTGGACTACATTTATGTTTATTCCCTATTTCCAGACAAATATCACGTCGAAATCTGCCCCTCAATCTTAAAATACCCATGCTACGGCAACTCTTTGACTGTTTCACCCCAGTTAGAGGTTAGGCAACATACACCTTTACACTAGCCTAGCCTATATTAACGGTGGCGATCGGAGATAGGCGATGCAGCGAACCCCTTCCCCTACCACCTGCCACCTCGCGCTCCCCCACTTCTAAAAAAAACTTTTAAAACAGTTACCTATTAACAGAATTGATATTTTAATGACTGAAATACTCAAAATTGTTCAATATATCATTTAGCAGATTTTTTGGTCAATAGGGCTGCTCTACCTCTTACCACAGCAATATCGTCAATCTTGTAACAAAAAATACAAATTAACAGTTTTTAACATGGATGAAACTACCGCAGAAAACAAGCAGATCCCAGAAGAAGCGAGGCTTTTACAAGCCATGACACTGGCTGTAGTCCAGTCAGAAGATTTTCATACCGCATTGGGAGAAACCTTGCGTCAGGTATGCCAAGCCACAGGTTGGCAGTATGCAGAAGCATGGATTCCGCGAATTGATGGTACTGCCTTGGAATGCAGTCGAGTTTGGTATAGCACTGAAACCAAATTAGAAAAATTCAGAAACCTCAGCGAAGCATTTACATTTTCACCGAACCTTGGGTTACCGGGGCGAGTTTGGTTATCCAAGCATTCAGAATGGATTAAAGACGTTACCCAAGAAACAGACTCGGTTTTTTTGCGCTGCCAAATAGCTGTAGAAAGCAATTTAAAAGCAGCATTAGGAATACCGATTCTTGCCAACAACCAAGTGTTAGCAGTCTTGGTATTTTTTATGTTTGAATCTCGTGAAAAAGATTCTCAACTTGCAGAATTAGTCGCCAGCGTTACCAATCAATTAGGAGTCTTGATTCAGCATAAACGGACAGAACAGGTAATCAAAACACAAGCGTTAGTCTTAGAGAGAATGATCGAAGGCGTTAATATGTGTGACGAGCATGGGTTGATATTTTTTACTAATCCAGCATTTGATACCATGTTCGGATATGAATTGGGAGAATTAATCGGTAAAGATATATCAGTTATCACTGCCTATTCAGATCCGCAAAAAGAACGCATTATGGCCAAAATAAGCGAGAGTTTAAAAAAGCAAGGAAGCTGGATAGGCGAATTAATCAACTGTAAGAAAGACGGTACTTTATTAATTACCTACGCTCGCATCAGCCCTCTAGAAATTTACGGTAAGAAATATTGGATTATTGTATTAGAAGATATTACCGATCGCAAACAAGCAGAAGAAGAACTTCGAGAAAGTAAGCGACGGCTGGCTATATTGATCGATTCGTTACCAGGTATTGCTTTTTCATGTGCAGCCGATGCTCAATGGTCGATGAAATATTTAAGCGAAGGCTGTCTGGAAGTAACCGGTTATAAAAGTCAAGAACTTTTAGGAAATGGCTGTTCTTATAATGCGATTACCCACCAAGAAGACTTACCAAAAGTTTTGAATTCGATTAACGAAGCGGTTGTTGAAAAACAACATTACGTAGTTGAGTATCGAATTCGCACTAAATCAGGGCAAGAAAAATGGCTGTGGGAAAAAGGAAAAGGAATACTTGACGATAGCGGTAAATTATTGGGATTAGAAGGTTTCATCAATGACATTACCGAGCGCAAACAGGCAGAGCAAGCATTATTAGAAGAACGCAATTTTGTCTCGGCAATCCTCGATACTGCTGGTGCTTTAGTAGTAGTTCTCGATCGGGAAGGAAAAATTGTCCGGTTTAACCGAGCTTGTGAAAAAATCACCGGTTACGCTTTTGAGGAAGTACAAAATAAATTTATTTGGGATTTGTTTTTAATTCGAGAAGAATTGGCAATAGTCAAAGCTGTTTTCGAGGAATTACGAGGAGGCAAAGCTGCCAATGAGTGTGAAAATTTCTGGGTTACCAAAGATGGAAAACACCGAATTATAGCTTGGTCTAATAGCACTTTATTAGATGCTGATGGGTTGGTAAAATATATCATAGGTACGGGAATTGACATTACCGATCGCAAGGAAGCAGAAGAAGCATTGCGGTTGGCAGAACGCAAGTATCGCAGTATCTTTGAAAATGCCGTAGAAGGAATTTTTCAAACTACGGTTGATGGTTACTACATCACGGCAAATCCCATGTTAGCCCGGATTTACGGTTATGATTCTACGGAAGAACTACTAGCAGCACTTACCGATATCGAGCATCAACTATACGTTCAACCAAATCGTCGCACTGAATTCATGAGTTTGGTACAAGAACAGGGTGCTGTGTGGGGATTTGAATCGCAAGTTTACTGCAAAGACCGGACGATCATTTGGATTTCTGAGAATGCTTACGCACTGTATGATGATGATGGTAAATTACTCGGTTATGAAGGTACGGTAGTAGATATTACCGAGCGAAAGCGGGCAGAAGCTACGATCGAATATCAAGCTTTTCATGATTTGCTAACTAACTTGCCAAATCGTACTTTGTTTAAAGATCGCCTTGCAATTTCTCTAGCCAATTGCCATAGAAATCATCACCGATTGGCAGTAATGTTTTTAGACTTAGATGGGTTTAAAAGAATTAACGATACTTTAGGACATAGCGTAGGCGATCAATTGTTGCAGATTGTGGCGGAAAGATTGAAAAGTTGTTTGCGAGAAGGTGACACGGTGGCTCGTTGGGGAGGAGATGAATTTACTGTATTATTACCTCAAATTACTTATATTCATGAAGTTGCCAAAGTTGCTCAAAGAATTTTGGATGCTTTCGAGCAACCTTTTGAATTAGAGGATCGACAAGTATCTACCAGCACGAGTATCGGTATTGCAATTTATCCCCAAGATGGTGAGGAATTACAAGATTTACTCAAAAATGCCGATTATGCTTTATATAAGGCTAAGGAAAATGGCCGAGATAACTATCAATTTTATATCCCAAAAACCAGTTTTCCAGCATCAATCAAACCTCTCAAAAAACTGAGAATATGAGTAATATCATGTTCGGTTGCATATATTGTGTGGAAGGGCGGGTTTTGACAAAAAATTACGATCCACCCTTCAACTGCAATTTTTAAAGAGGAATCGCGATTGCAAATTCAGTACCGCTTCCCGGGGAAGAAATACAAGTTAGCTTGCCAGAATGTTCTTTTTGGACAATTTGACGCGCGATCGATAAACCCAAACCCGTTCCTTTTCCTACCGCTTTAGTAGTAAATAAATGGTCGAAAATACGGTGTTGTACTTCCTTCGGTATTCCGGTTCCGTTGTCGGCAATCCTCACGATCGCATAAGCGCGATCGGAATCGATCTCTGTAATGATTGTAATGCGATTCGGATGATGGCGAATTTCCGCAAAACTTTTATCTTTATTTGATTCTTCCAGCGCATCAATAGCATTTGCCAGAATATTCATAAATACTTGGTTTAATTGACCTGGATAACAACGAACTTCTGGCAAATCGCCATATTTTTTTACTATTTCAATGGCAGGACGAGAGTCATTAGCCTTCAAGCGATGGCGCAAAATTAAAAGAGTACTATCAATCCCGTGATGAATGTTAAACGGTACTTTTTGAGAAGTATCCCCCCGCGAGAAAATCCGCATCGAATTACTAATTTCTTGAATTCTTTCAGTACCTTCTTTCATCGAATAAATGATTTTGGGTAAATCTTCTAGCACGAAATCCAAATCAATCTTAGCGGCATTCTGTTGAATTTCCGGTACTGGATTTGGGTAATTATCTTGATACAAATGCAACTGATCGATTACATCTCGAGCATATTCAAGTGCGTGTTCTATATTTCCCGCAATAAAACCGAGGGGATTATTTATTTCATGAGCTATCCCTGCCATTAATTGCCCGATCGTAGCCATTTTCTCACTCTGTACGATTTGCAATTGAGCTTGTTGTAATTGTTGATAGGATTCTTCTAACTGTTGAGAGTAATTTTGAGATTCCAGATACAAATTGGCATTTTCTAAAGAAATAGCAGCTTGAGAACACAAAACTTTGAGTACTTGCAATCTATTCCTAGTAAAAGCTCCGCTAGTTAGCTGATTTTCCAAGTAAAGAATTCCCATCAGTTTACTTTGATAAATCATGGGAGTGCATAATAAGCTTTTAGGTTGTTTTTGGTCTATATAAGAATCGGATGCTAGAGATGGTTGAGTAGTTGCATCATCGATGACTAAGGTTTTATTAGTCCGCCTGACATAGTTAATTAAAGAGAGGGGGATATTTGAACTATCTTCTAAAACAATTGATTGGGTAACTACGACTGCTTCTTTAGATGAACCTGAAATATTGGCAGTAGCGGCTATTTTGAAATTCTCTCCTTCTCGTAAGATCAAAGCAGCATAAGATGCTCCTGCATTTTCCATGACGATTTCCATGAATGTAGAAAGTAATTGATCTAGTTGAATTTCTCCCGACAGGACTTGAGAAGCTTTGATCAAGGAAAAAATATCTAGTGCATCTGATACGGTCGTACTAGTTGAACTACTATATTTACTGATAGTTTGGGTTGAGAATATTTCGTAAGGATTAACAGTAATTTTTTCTCGCTGCCAAATCGGAATCAGTAATTGAGGATAGCGTTCTTCTAAATCATCGACTTTTGCTTTTGCTCCCCAACGGCTGTAGGTGTAGTAAGCATCAACAATGTAAGCCCGGGCTATTTTTTCTTTTCCCCATTCCATATAAAAATTGGCTGCTAGTTCATTAGCGAGAGCTTCTTCTTGGATGTATTTATTTTTAATCGCTCCGAAAATCGCGCGATCGTATAAGTCAGCCGCTTGCCAATTTTGTCCGCATATTCTTGCTTTTTCTGCTTCTATCAAGTCGTACCTGTGCTGGTGGTTCATAGGAGCACAATCAGCCCAAAATTTCATGTTTTCTTGATTTTTATCTACTTGTTCTAGATATTTGGCTTGTTCGCTGGAACTAACTTTTGGATAGAGTGCTAAAAGAGCTAATGAATGGTAGAAATTGAGAATGGGTACTTGGATAAAACCAAAAGCTGCTCCCGCTTGTTCGTTAGCTAAAGCGACATTATCCAAAGCGCGATCGTACTCTCTAAAATGATAATAAATAATCGTTTTAGCTACGTAAAAAACATACAACACCGTTCCGGCTTTGGCTTCGATTAAACGAGGCAAGATTTGACTTTCATTAAAACTTTCACCATTTAATAAAAGCGTTTCTTTGGCTTCTCCTTGAAAATTTAAAGCTAATTGCCTCCACACTTTAGAAAAGAAAGTAGGAATTTCTTGTTTACTTTTGACACATAAATCAATGTAAATAGCTTGTTGTTCCACTACTGATTCCAAATTTTCTTCTGTAAAAAACAAGTAGCCACACAAGTTACCGACACAATAGCCACCCCATTCTATATCCCCTGTTTGCCAACCTGCTTGCACGCCTTCCTGTAAAGGAGCAATACTATTTCTAGCAGCTTCTTTCCAAGTCCTAATATTAGAATTAAACAAGTTATAAACTTTTGCTTTTAGTTCTTTAGCATCAAATTTTTCCAAAAACTTTAAAGCAATTTTACCAGCTTGATACCCCGCATCTAACTTACCAAAACCAACTAGCAGCAAACCGTAAAAACCATACGCAAAAGCTGATAAAGAAGAATTACCATGTACCCTGCACAAGTGAATCATGGTCAGTATTAACTGCGGAAAGATTTCCGGTTTGGCTTGGAAAACAGGCGTGCAGAGGATTTTTAAAATCTGCATAGCCGACAATTTATAAGGGTCGGTCATTACCGCGAGATTATCCAAGGTAGACAGTTCCGGTAAATCTACTAATAAACTCTCTTCTCCATTAAAAGGCAACAACGAAATGCCCAATTTTTCCAATACTTCTAATCCGGTATTGACGGCTTTTAGCATTTCTAATTGGGCAATGTAAATCTCCATTTTTAATTCGTATACTTTCACTATATCGAGCAAATTAGCGGCGTTTTCCATCGCTGTTTCCGCTAACATCGCTGACCGAGTAAAATTGATATTCAGATATTCTGCTTCTGCGGCTGCTATATAAATAGATAGGGTCAATCGATAGTCAGTTTGCCAACTATTTTTTGGCAATAATTTTAACGCTACCGTTAAATACCTGACGGCTGGTTCGTAAGCGGTAGATAACTTTGCTTTATGACCCGCGATCGCATTCAGTTGCGCTAATTCGTTTTTTTCCGATTGATTAGCAATTAAATCAACTCCTATGTTGAGTTGATTGACAATTTCAAATATTTTTTCTTCCCGTTCTTCTACTGGCGTATTGGTGAGCAGCAATAACCCGATTTTTAAATGAATTGCTTGTTTTTGGTCTTCGGGAATTAAAAAATAAGCTGCCTGCTGCACTCGGTCATGGAGAAACTTGTAAGAAACTGATAGTTCGGATAAAATTCCTCGAGAATCTACTTCTTTTTCTTGGAAAAACTTGTAAATTTCACTGGTAGGAATAATCAATCCTTCTTGCAAAGCTTTCCATAAATCCGTCGCCGTTTCAGCGAGAGACTTTTCATGTACGATCGCCAGAGCGTGTAAATCAAAAGAGTTACCAATACAAGCAGCTAACTTCAATACTTCTTGGGTATTTTCTGGGAGCTTTTGTAATTGAAGACCCATAAATTCTACTACATCGTCGGTCAGAGAAAGCGCTCGGACTTTCGATATATCGCACTGCCAATATCTCGACTCGAAATTAAACGTAATTAGCCCGTCTTCATGTAATGCTTTGAGGAATTGATTGCTAAAAAAGGGATTACCCTTAGTTTTTTTATGAACCAATTCAGTAAGCGGTAAAGCAACATCTGGCGGGCAACTTAAGGTATCGGCAACTAAATAATTTAAATCGGTTTTGCTTAAAGGTGCTAGAGCGATCGTATTAATGTTTGCTGCGTTGTTTTGACGAATTTCTTCTAAAGTCAGCATTAAGGGATGAGCGGGAAATACTTCGTTATCTCGATAAGCGCCGATCAGTAATAAATACGGAGCGTCTGTTTCGTTCATTAACAGTTTAATTAACTTCAAAGAAGCTAAATCCGCCCATTGCAGGTCATCTAAAAATATGACCAACGGATGATCGGCATTTGTAAATACTCGAATGAATTTTTGAAAGACTAAATTAAACCTATTTTGGGCTGCGCTGGCTTCCAGTTCCGGAACGCTCGACTGTTTTCCGATCAGCAATTCTACTTCTGGAATTACCTCACTAATAACTTGACCGTTTTCTCCCACAGCCTCTAAAATTTTGGCTTTCCACTGTTCGATTTGTTGGGGATTTTCGCTCAATAATTGCCCCATTAAATCCCGCAATGCTTGTACTATGGCAGAAAAAGGTATATTACGCTGGAATTGGTCAAATTTTCCTTTGATGAAATATCCTCTTTGTCGGACGATGGGTTTGTGAATTTCGTTAACGACGGCTGTTTTACCAATCCCTGAATAACCTGCCACTAACATCATTTCGCTGTGAACTGTAGCAAGTTCTCCATCTTTTACTTTGCCAGAAACGCGATTAAATGCTGCTAAGAGAGTGGCAATTTCTTCTGCTCTGCCATAAAGTTTTTCGGGAATCAGAAAATGTTCGGAAATATCACGTTTTCCCAAATCAAAATTGGTAATTTTACCGTAATTTTTCCACTGATTAAAACAGGTTTCTAGGTCGTATTTTAACCCTAAAGCACTTTGGTAGCGGTCTTCGGCATTTTTTGCCATTAGTTTCGCGACAATATCCGACAAAATAGATGGAATATAGGGGTTAATATTGTATACGGCTGGCGGTTGTTTAGCGATGTGACTGTGAACTAACTCCATCGGATCGTTAGTGGGAAAGGGTAACTTTCCGGTGAGAAGTTCGTAAAATGTTACTCCTAGTGAATAAAAGTCACTGCGATAGTCGATCCCTCGGTTCATTCTTCCAGTTTGTTCGGGAGATAAGTAGGCGAGAGTTCCTTCTAAAACGTTAGGGGAAGTGATGACTTGACTTTCTTTTGGTAGCAGGGAAGCGATGCTGAAGTCAGTAATTTTGACTTGTTTGGTATTGGGATTAATTAAGATGTTGGCGGGTTTGATATCTTTGTGAATAACTCGCTGGCGGTGTAGCTGGTCTAAAATAGTGGCAATTTGAATCGCGATTTCCCAAAAATCAGTTAAATCTTCCGGATTTTTAGCAATCCCTACTGCCGAATCTTCCATCATTTGTTTGAGAGAAACACCGCCAAAGTCTTCCATGATTAAGGCATGACTGTTTTGGTAATTTTCTAAACTGTAGGGTTGAATAACTCCAGGTATATTTAGGTTTTTGGCGATCGTATATTGATTGCGAAACTGTACTATTTGAGTAAAGTTAGGGTACTGGCTTCGCATCAGTTTAACGATGACTTTTTGAGAGTTCGATTCTCGTTCTCCTCGGTATATTAATGTTCTAGAACTTGCGTATATTTCCTTACCGATGCGGTAGCCAGGTAGATTAATCATGGTAGATATCTAATGAATAATGCTTATATTTGAAAATGCGTAAATTTCTTTACCTAGTTCTGGCTGACAAACTCAGCAGATGCACGTTTTTTAATTACCCTTCGATCGCCGGAATAAGGTTTAGAGATCTTAATTCTATAAGATTTTTACAATTTATCAAAAAAACTATAAAATTGTTAAACTTTCGTCTTATAAGTAAATGATGGTAATTAAAGTAAAGCTAGTTAACTATAGCGATTCTATTTAAATAATCAACGCCACTTACTAAGGGGAGGGTTGGGAGAGGTTTAGTTGTTCGCAATTCATTTAGGATCGCTTTAGTTATATAAAAAAAATGAAAAGCTTACAGACAAGGCTTTTAAGCTGCTTGCCAATCTTTTAAGAGCTTATACCACTTCACCCAAACGTTATCGCATTTATTATTTTATTAGGGAATTATCGGGCAAAGATAAAGATTGGTGATGCTGCTTAAGTGAAGTGGTATTAAGTCAGAGTTGGCTTTTTGCTTTTTATTTTTTATTGTTGAAGGTCTGAGTTGGCATTTTTTTGTAGGGGCATCACCAAAACTTTATCCACTCGGTTACCATCCATATCCATCACTTCAAAACGCAAACCTCGCCATTCAAAGTAATCGGCTGCCATTGGAATGCGTCCTAATTGAGTAATTACAAAACCGCCCATCGTGTGATAGTTGCCTCTCCGTTCTTCGGAAAATTCATCAATATTAAAAAGTTCAAAAAAATCTTCTACTGATAGCATTCCATCCAATAACCAAGAACCATCTTCCCGCCGAATTACTTGGGGTTCTTCTGCATGATAAACAGAAGGGATATCGCCGACTATTTCGACTAAAATATCGTTAAGCGTTACTAATCCTTGAATTACCCCGTATTCGTCTACTACTAAGACGATGTGAGTGCCAGATTGCTTGAAGAGTTCTAGTACTTTTAACCCTCTCATACTTTCTGGTACGAATAACGGTCGGCGCAACATTGCGGTTAAATCTAGGGGTTGGCTCGCCAAACAACGAGATAATAAATCGGTAACTTGCACTACACCCAAAACGTTATCTAGTTCTCCTTGGCAAACTAACAGGCGAGAATGACCGCTACCGATCATTTTTTGGCGATTTATATCAAAAGAATCTTCTAAATTAAGCCAAACAATATCCGGTCTTGGTGTCATTAAAGCACTGACTGGGCGATCGCCTAAGCGGAACACCCTTTCCACCATGTCTTGTTCTGCGGCTTCAAAAGTTCCTGCTTCCGTTCCTTGTTCGATTAAAGCAGTGATATCTCTTTCGGTAACCAGTGGTTCTGTAGAAGGTCTGATCCCTAAGAGTCGCACTACCATATCCGTAGAAGCGCTCAAAAGATATACGATCGGAGCAGTAATTTTCGCTAACATCCGCATCGGAATGGCAACCAAAGCGGCGATCGGTTCCGGGTTATTTAACGCTACCCGCTTCGGTACCAGTTCGCCAATAATTAAAGTCAAATAAGTAATGATTAAAACTGCCAATACAGAGGCGATCGCATCTTTGTAGGGTGCTAATCCGGGAATCAAAGCCAAAATGGGTAAAAGTCGCTTGGAAAAAACCGTTTCGCCGAAAGCACCCGACAGAATCGCTAGTAGCGTAATCCCAATCTGAACCGTAGATAAAAATTGATTGGGGTCGTTTGCTAACCTTAAAGCAGTGCGTGCTTTAGCATCACCGCGATCGGCCATGTGTTCCAAACGCACTTTTCTAGCTGAGATGATGGCCAATTCTGACATTACAAATACAGCATTGGCGAGAATTAGTAGAAAAACAACGAGAACTTCGGCAGTTGGTGACATTCTGAAAATGGCTGATTTGCCTGGGCGAAAGATTATTATGCTAGGGCATGGGACATAAGGCATGGGGCATGGAAAAATTTCCGCTTGCTCGAATGCGCTATGGATTATGTCCGCTTTCCAAAGATTACCTCTTGTTATCAACCTCTTGCAAAAGTACTAGGGTCGAATTTTAACCACAGATCAGCACAGATGAACACAGATGAACACAGATAATTTTGGATGTGTAGATCGACTTTTGCTAAAAGTCTCATCTCCTGGCAACTTCACATCGTTTCACCTCGTTCACCTCGTTACCAGGTTCCAACCTGGTAACGCAAGTCTGGAGGCTGAAGCCTCATGTAACTACTAGAGGCTCCAGCCTCAAAAACAGCATTTCCAGGTGGAACCTGGGAACGAGTTAAAACCTGGGAACGAGTTACGAGTTAAGTTTCTCGATCGAACCATCACTTCTGGTGATTCTGGTTAAGTCGCGAGCCTTTTACAATGGTGAAAAGCAGGGCAGATATTCTGCTGCTCTATAGTCACCCACCAATTCAGCAATACTCAGTTCATGGCGTTTTCTTCCATCATCAGAACATTAGGGCGAAGTGCCCTCACTACCGAACTCCTCACCAAGCTAAATCGGCAGAAATGTTTGCACCTGAATGGCGTTCCCCGCTTGCCGAAGGGATTGGTGGCTTCTGCTTTAGCTCAAACTGAGGGACGCAACTTGTGCGTGGTGACTGCTACTTTGGAAGAAGCCGGACGCTGGACTGCCCAATTGGAGGCGATGGGCTGGCAAACCGTACATTTTTACCCTACCTCAGAAGCCACGCCCTACGAGCCATTTGACCCGGAATCGGAAATGACTTGGGGACAAATGCAGGTATTGGCAGATTTGGTAATTGGGAATGGGGAAACGGGAATGGGGAATGGGGAAGAAAAGCAACCCCCAAAACCTAAACTCGCCATCATCGCGACAGAACGCGCTTTACAACCTCACTTACCGCCAAAAGAAGCTTTCCTACCCTACTGCCTGACCCTCAAACGGGGTGAAAGCTGGGATTTGGAAGAATTTAGCCAAAAGTTAGCTTTATTGGGATACGAACGAGTACCTTTGGTAGAAACGGAAGGACAATGGAGTCGTCGCGGCGATATTATCGATGTCTTCCCGGTTTCTGCGGAATTACCCGTGCGCTTAGAATGGTTTGGGGATGACTTGGAGCATATGCGGGAGTTTGCGCCGGACTCCCAGCGATCGATGGATAGCATCAATCAGCTAATTCTGACTCCGACAGATTTTGGGCCGATCGTGAGGGCATCTCTGAGTGAGGAAAAAGTCGATCGCATCAAAAATTATCTATCACCAGAAGAACAAGAAAAAGTAGATGCTGGGAATCCCCCAGAAGGGGTGCGGCGATTTTTGGGGATCGCCTTCGATCGACCCGCTTCTTTATTAGATTATTTACCCGCCAATACTTTAGTTGCCATTGACGAACCAGAACAATGTCGCGCACATGGTCGAGTTTGGGTAGAACACGCCGAAGAACAATGGGAATTGGGCAATGAGGAAAAATCCGACCAATTACCGAAAATACATCGTACTTTCGATGAATCTTTGAAAGCTGTAGAAGCTTTTCACTGTCTTTATTTATCAGAACTGGCAGAGGAAAATAACGGTTTAAATCTTGCCAGTCGTTCGATTCCCGCTACGCCCCATCAGTTTGCTAAGATTGCGGAAACTTTGCGACAAGAACGCGATCGCAATTTCTCCATTTTTATCATTTCCGCCCAACCCAGTCGTTCCGTTTCCCTCCTGCAAGAACACGACTGTCCCGCCCAATTCATCCCTAATCCCCGCGACTACCAAGCAATTGATAAGCTACAAATTCAACACACGCCAATTGCCGTCAAATATTCCGGATTAGCAGAATTAGAAGGATTTATTCTCCCTACATTTCGATTAGTAGTCGTTACCGATCGAGAATTTTACGGACAACATACCCTCGCCACTCCTAGCTACATTCGCAAACGTCGTCGTGCAGCTTCCAAACAAGTCGATCCCAACAAATTGCGCCCGGGTGATTATGTAGTTCACCGAAATCATGGCGTTGGTAAATTTCTTAAATTAGAAAAACTCACCATAAACTTTGAAACTCGCGAATATTTAGTCGTGCAATATGCCGATGGTTTATTGCGAGTCGCTGCCGATCAAGTAGGTGCTTTATCCCGCTTCCGCGCTACTGGTGATAAAGCCCCCGAACTTAATAAAATGACGGGGAAAGCTTGGGAAAATACCAAGAATAAAGTTCGCAAAGCGATTAAAAAATTGGCAGTCGATCTGCTCAAACTATACGCTCAACGCGCCCAACAACAAGGTTTTGCTTATCCGAACGATAACCCTTGGCAACAGGAATTAGAAGATTCTTTCCCCTATCAACCAACCACCGATCAGTTAAAGGCAACCCAAGAAGTAAAACGGGATATGGAATCCCCCAGACCGATGGATCGATTGGTATGTGGAGATGTGGGTTTTGGTAAAACAGAAGTAGCGATTCGAGCGATTTTCAAAGCGGTAACTGCTGGCAAACAAGTAGCTTTTCTCGCACCGACAACCGTTTTAACTCAGCAACATTACCACACTTTAAAAGAAAGATTTGCACCTTATCCGATTAATGTAGGATTACTCAATCGTTTCCGCAGCGAAGAAGAAAAACGGGAAATTTTAAAACGATTGACAACCGGGGAATTAGATGTAGTAGTAGGAACTCAACAATTATTAGGAAAAGGGGTAACTTTCCGAGAATTGGGTTTACTAGTAATCGACGAAGAACAGCGATTTGGCGTCAATCAAAAGGAAAAAATCAAATCTTTAAAAACGCAGGTGGATGTATTGACGCTAACAGCTACTCCGATTCCTCGTACTCTTTATATGTCGCTTTCGGGAATCAGAGAAATGAGTTTAATTACCACGCCGCCACCTTCCCGTCGCCCGATTAAAACTCATCTTTCACCTTACGATCCGGAAGCGATACGCACGGCAATTCGTCAAGAACTCGATCGCGGCGGACAAGTGTTTTACGTAGTACCCCGCATTGAAGGAATTGAAGAAACTGCAACTAAACTAAGAGAAATGGTACCAGGTGCGAAATTAGCGATCGCCCACGGTCAATTAGACGAGTCAGAATTAGAAGCTACCATGCTTTCTTTCAGTAATGGAGAAGCAGATATCCTCGTTTGTACGACTATTATCGAATCCGGTTTAGATATTCCGCGAGTCAATACAATATTGATTGAAGATGCTCAAAAATTCGGTCTTGCTCAACTATATCAATTGCGAGGTCGAGTTGGTCGGGCGGGAATTCAAGCCCACGCTTGGTTATTTTATCCCAAACAAAGTCAGCTAACTGATGCGGCGCGTCAGCGTTTACGGGCTATTCAAGAATTTACTCAATTAGGTTCCGGTTATCAACTTGCAATGCGGGATATGGAAATTCGCGGTGTAGGGAATTTGCTAGGTGCAGAACAGTCCGGTCAAATGGATGCGATCGGTTTCGATCTTTACACGGAAATGTTGCAAGAAGCAATCAGAGAAATTCGCGGACAAGAAATTCCCAAAGTGGACGATACCCAAATCGAACTCAATCTCACCGCCTTCATGCCCACCGATTATATTACCGATTTGGATCAAAAGATGAGTGCTTATCGTGCGGTGGCGGCGGCTAATACTAAAGAGGAATTAGAACAAATTGCGGCGGACTGGTGCGATCGCTATGGTAACGTTCCCAAACCAGCCCAACAACTATTAAAAGTCATGGAACTCAAGCAAATAGCCAAAAAACTCGGATTTTCTCGCATCAAACCAGAAGGCAAACAGCACGTTATTCTGGAAACACCAATGGAAGAACCAGCCTGGAACTTACTCGCCGCTAATTTACCAGATCATCTCAAAAATCGTTTTGTTTACACACCCGGTAAAGTCACCATTCGCGGTTTAGGAGTTATCAACGCCGATCAGCAATTAGAGAATTTAATTAGTTATTTGGGGAAAATGGAAGGTGCACTACCGGAACCGGCTTTAGTTTAGCCAGATTCGATCCGATCTGGAACAATCGCGAAACCCAACAAAACTCTGCTAATGTTGGGTTTCCTAACGTCAACCCAACCTACGATCTAATCTAAAAAAGTCGCCTTCTTATCTGCGTTCATCCGCGTTCATCTGTTTTCATCTGCGGTTAAAATTTAACCTCCGACTCTCACAGATCGGACTTCAACTTCACTCTTAAATTGCCGATATAACCGGACATGATATAACTTCTGCAAAAAAATCAATATAGCGGATTTCAGCCCTTGCAAAGTACAGGCTAGAAACCCGGTTTCTTCAAGAAACCGGGTTTCTATATTCTCTTATAAATTACATTCAATAGCACGTTCTAACAATAATCTCCAACCTGCGGAAGCAAAACGGGCTAGCCAATACATCCAGAAAGTAGTAGGAACCAACCAAGTAATCGGTAAATGTCCGACAGGCGCATCAAGGGTAAATTTTATTTGATTGTAGCCGATCCATTGTTCGCCATTGCGCCAACCCACGCGATCGGCCCCAGCAATATATACAGCGGTTCCCGCAGTAGTGAGGTACACCAAATATAGTGGTAGCGACTGTAAGAAATAAGTTTGGTAAATTCTGACTGTACCTCATAACAGAGAAAACCGCTGTAACATCAATCTTCTGGTTTCGCGATCGGCATCTTCCCATTTTTGCGCTATTAATAAATGACGCAATTGAGTATAGTCAACGCTTATATTTACTGGCAAAGTCATAGTTCGATAACGAAAATTACGGCGATAAAGGTTTAGCTATGACAACAGCTTATCTGTCTGATAATCATTGTTTAACTGATAAGGATTAATTTATCCAAAACTTAAAACTTTTGATTCGTTACTTTACCCAAAAATCATTTTCAGTTTGTATATTGGGAAATAAGCAAAGTTGTTAAGTAAATCATCAAGTAATAATTCGGACTTATGAATACTCCATTAGCAAACTATCAGACTGCTACTCTACCTACTTTCACCTCCATTTCTGCCAAAACTCAAAAAGGTATCAAACTCGACCCCCTGCAACCTTTACGCCAATGGCTTGACGAAATAGAGGTTTCCAATCCCAAACTAGCTACATTTCTCTACAAAGCAATACCAGCGCAGTGTCCGTTTGAGCGAGATATCGTAATTTTTGGTCGCACGGTAGCGCACATTCCACCTCTTTGCAAACTGAATCCCCTTTACGATCAATTAGTTGGCTTGCGTTTTCGCGCTCTTTGTTATTTAGTTGATGAGTGTGGAGTAGATATACTATCCTACTCCTGAAAAACAACCAGAAAACCTTTTATGGAAATTAAAGTCGAACGCCAACCTACTCAAGAACTCCTCAATCAATTAGGTATCCCGAAATGGCCGATTTGGACTAAGGAAGTATCGGAATTTCCTTGGACTTACGACGAATCAGAAACTTGTTATTTTCTAGAAGGTGATGTAATCGTGACGCCCGATGGTGGGGAATCAGTGCAAGTTGGCAAAGGAGATTTAGTCACGTTTCCCTCTGGAATGTCTTGCACTTGGCACATCAAGAAAGATGTGAAAAAGCATTATAAATTTGGTTAATAAATAGTATTCGCATCCTGAAAATAAAACACAGATGCACGGGTAAATAATGTGTCGTAGCCGTGCATCTGTGTTTTGCGATCGAGGGGATTGAAATTGAATCAAATCTTTTACCATTCTCAACAAGACCTGAAAAACCGGGTAACAATCACGAAAAATCTAGGCTTTCAGGTTATTAAAAATTAAAATCAGCTTGACAATAAATACAGTTTTTGATATTTAGGTATTTTTTGTGTATACTGAAGGAATATCTTGGTTGTTAGTATTACTCCTTAAACAGGATCGAGTAGCCATTGAAAATTCAAGCAGTTGATATCCAGACAGGCGATCGCATTGTTGCTTATTGCAATAACAAAATGCAGGTTTGTACAGTAAAACACATTCTAGATCCCGATCTCAGCAATATTACCTTATCCGTTTCTACCTCGGAAAGTTCCCGGAATTCTATTTCCCGCGTGGTTCGGTTTCAGCGCGATGCTTTAGTAGAACTATATGCTAAAGGTATCAATTCAGTCATTCGCGATTAATGATGATGTTTTTCACCGCCAGCACTTAAAAATTGTACAGAGGGCTAAAGTAACAATTCTTGACAAAAAACCTTAACATCCTCTCTGCCCTTGAAGGGCGCGGCTTTTCTCTCTTTGATTCTACTCAATTACTGCTCCGATTCACCCAAAAGTTTTTCCAACGTGTTAGTCTAACAGCAGAGAATAAATATCGGTTGCAGCATTTGTTTCTAGTATTAACGAATTTCCGCGTTTTTCCATTGACAGACTTCTCTCCGAAATTTCACTCTCCACATACCTTTAATTTTGGAGAAAATCTATGTCTATCTATGTAGGCAATCTTTCCTATGACGTTACAGAAGCCGATCTAACTTCTGTGTTTACAGAATATGGCTCGGTAACGCGAGTTCAGCTTCCCACCGATCGCGAAACCGGTCGTATGCGTGGCTTTGGTTTCGTTGAAATGGGTGCTGATGCTGAAGAAACGGCTGCCATTGAAGCACTTGACGGTGCAGAGTGGATGGGTCGTGATTTGAAAGTCAACAAAGCAAAGCCTCGTGAAGATCGCCGTAGCTCATATGGTGGTGGTGGTGGTCGTAGAAATAATAGTTTCTCTCGTGGCTACTAAATGTGGGAGCTAGTGTTAGCTCTTAAATATTGATTGAAGCAAATCGGTTTTTAGTTAATCAGCAATGTTGAGGTAAAAACCAGATTTGACTTTTAACTGAAGTATAGACTAACCGCAGCTTAAAGCGCAGTTAGTCTATTTTTAATTTTGTTTCACTCTTACTCCTCTTGTCCAATAAACGATCGTACATACTAGTACGATCTTGGAAATCCATTCTAAATACTGGCAATGAAATCCTAAGTTAGATAGTCCTAACAAAATTGCATCATCTAAAAAACTGAAACCAAAAGACAATAATTGAATGAAAACGTTTTTGATACTACTTTCAGGGTCGATATCCATTGATTTTGAATGAACTCTTCAAAACCGAGCATTCCATCGATATTAGTGATGAATTCTGCTCAGCTAACGTGGGAGAAAACTTTTTCTCTCACTTGTAAAAGTAATATTAACGAACTTAATTGGGAAGCACTAACATTCTTTGGACATAAGCTACATTACTTCTGATGGGATAATTATTAATATTAAATATCTGCTGGAGGGGAGACAACAATCGGTCAACCCCTTACTGCGTGCGGGGTTGACCGATTGTTGTCAAAAAAAAATAGGTCTGCTATTCTCAAGAAGACCTAACTAATGAAAAAAAATGAATTTAATACCTTCATTTTACACCCA